>CAZPLX010000047.1:0-2370 GCA_964587345.1 uncultured bacterium | reverse complement strand
ACAGAGTCCCAAAGTTCCTCGATCCTTTTCGGGTGGGAGTAAAACCCGGGGGAAGCGGGCATGATGACCGCACCCGAAAGGGTGAGTGTTTCCATGTTCCTTATATGTACTAGATTCAAGGGTGTTTCCCTCACGAGAAGAACGAGCTTCTTTCTCTCTTTCATACAGACATCCGCACCCCTCTCAATGAGGTTACCGGACACACCGGATGCCATTCTCCCCATAGTTCCCATCGAACAGGGTGCAACCACCATGCCGTCGGGAGAATTTGATCCAGATGCGAAGGGTGCAGAAAAATTCTTCTCACCAAACACAAGAAGTTTCTCTCCTGTGAAGCGCGCCTCCATCTTCTTGATGAAGGTAGATGAAGAGACACCCTCAAATCCATCCACTTCTCTTCCGATTATCTCAATTCCCGTCTCTGTGGCACATACAGAAACAGTGTGCCCAAGAGAGAGAGATATCCTCACACAGGCTATTCCGTAGGCAGCGCCGCTGGCTCCTGTGATCGCCACGACAATGTTCATATCTAACCCCTGTGTATCACTATATCAAGAAACGTAAAGAGGAGATATGTAATGCTTATGTACCCATTCACATTGAAAAAAGCTACGTTCACTCTCGAGAGGTCATCCTCTTTCACGAGTGAGTGCTCATACGCGAGAAGGAGCAGACACACCGCCATACCGGTCAGGTAGAAGGTTCCAAGGGAAAAAAAGAAGTAGACGAATAGCATGGAAAGAGCCGTCAAGAAATGAAATCCCCTTGAGACGAAAAGTGATTTCCTGATCCCCAGAACTCTGGGGATCGAGTAGAGTCCAAAACGCCTGTCGAACTCGACGTCCAGGAGAGAATAGATAATATCGAAACCCGCGACCCAGAATAGTACCGCGAAAGAGAGGAAGAGCACTCTCCAATCAAAGGCCCCGGTCACCGCTATCCATGCCCCCAAAGGAGCTGCCCCAAGGGCAAGTCCCAGAACAATGTGTGAAGCCCAGGTAAAGCGCTTCGTATAAGAAGAGATGATAAGAACAAAGATAAGGATCGGGGAGAGCTTCAGGCAGAGAGGATTGAGCCTGTAGGCAGCAAAAATGAGCACGAGGAAAGAGAGTGCAATAAGGACCCACCCTTCCCTTTTTGATACAATCCCTCTCGGTATGTGCCTCTCTTTTGTCCGGGGATTTTCCCTGTCGATCTCAGCATCGATCACACGGTTTAACCCCATGGCAGCACTCCTCCCACCCGCCATGGCGAGAAGTATGTAGAATAGAGTCCACCCATCGGGAACTCCCTTTGCTGCGAGAAACGCCCCGGCCAGTGCAAAAGGAAGGGCAAACAGAGTATGGGAGAACTTTATCATCTCCATATAGATCTTAATACGGCTAAATATTTTCACGATATCGGAAGCCTCTAACTTCTATCAGTTTCCAGTTCCCGGTTTTCGTCGGACCTCGGACGTCAGACAACCATCCCTCCCATGTATCGTTCCCGGTTACCGGTTTTTCTCTTGCCCCTTTTATTTGAACCCGTATTTTTCCCATTTTTTTGTCACAAGATCAATTATTTCAGATGACATTTCTATCACTTCAGGCCACTCTCTCCCGTATCCCTCTTCCTTCCATTTTCTCGTGGCGTCTATGCCCATTTTTGAGCCGTAGTGGGGGAGAGGGGACGCATGATCGAGGGCATCTACGGGTCCTTTTACAGTGAATGTGTCCCTTTCGGGGTCCACGTTGTTTCCGATTCTCCAGATCACCTCTTTCATGTCCTGCACCTTCACCTCTTTGTCGAATATGATGACGAACTTGGTGAACATGAGAAGCCCCAGGCCCCATATGGCAGAGGCGACCTTTCGTGCGTGGCCAGGATAGCGTTTGTCAATGGAGAGAAAGGCAAAGTTATGAAAGATCCCTTCCACGGGGAGATTCATGTCCACCACCTCGGGAAGAATTTTCTGGAGAAGGGGAAGAAAGATCCTCTCTGTCGCTTTTCCGATGTAGCAATCCTCCATGGGCGGCTTCCCCACGATGGTTGCGGGATAAACGGGGTTCTTGCGACGAGTCAGGCATGTTACGTGGAAAACAGGGTACTCATCTGCAAGAGAATAGTAGCCCGTGTGATCGCCGAAGGGGCCCTCGACCCTTTTTTCCTCAGGATCAACGTACCCTTCGAGGATGAACTCCCCGTTAGCCGGCACATAGAGATCATGTGTCTCACACTTCACGAGCTCCACGGGAGAATTTCTGAGGAAACCGGCGAAAAGCATCTCGTCAGTATCGTCGGGAAGAGGGGCCGTAGCCGCATAGATCGTCGCCGGGTCGGAACCAAGAGCTACCGCGACGGGCATCCTTCTCTCATGCAATGAGTGAT
>CAZPLX010000046.1:0-8806 GCA_964587345.1 uncultured bacterium | reverse complement strand
GACAGCTCTTCACTGCAGAGATAATGTCCCTCGCTCCTTCCTCGATCATCTTCGCAAGTTCGATTTCTCCCTCTCTGTTCAAAAGGGGGATCGATCCCATCTCCTTCAGATAAAGCCTCACGGGATCGTTACTCTTCACGCCCCCCGCGGGAGCCGCCGCTCTCTTTCCTCCCTTTTCTTCAGCTGTTTCGCCCCTTGAAGGTGTAGACGACTGGATCTTGAGATTCTGAACTGAATCAACAATTTCGATCTCGTTCTCCCCAAAAACATCCATAATGTCCTCGATCTGGTCGGGATTCACCATATCCTTGGGGATCACATCATTTAATTCGTCCACGAGTATGTATCCCTGTTCCTTCCCTTTCACTATCAATCCATCAATCGATTTAGCCCGCCCTTTTCTTGCCATCATTTTCACCTCATTAAATATTCTTCCCTATATTCTCCATCTCTTTCTTCAGTTCTTCTTGCCGCCTGAGGAGAAGGCTCCTCTTTTGAGAATCTTCCTCTTTCCGAATTTCTCCCATTATTGTGAAAAGCTCCTCCTCCAACCGCGTTCTCCTGAGATATCCAAGGATCTTCTCGAGATTTTCTTCTCTGTCCTCGGAAAAGGCCTGTTCATACAGGAGAATCGCCTCGGAACTCCGGATATTTTTCTCTTCTTCCCCTATATAAGTAGACGAAATGTTGTTTCCCGGAGATTCAGTTTTTTTTCTCACCAGTAATTCGCCAATTTCCTTGAGTTCCGGCTCCTTGAGAGAATAGACAGCCTCTACTACGCGGGCACTGGAAAGAGCCGTGGGGTGTTTCAGGAGATATCCCAGGAAGACAAACTCCGGCTTCTTCTTTCTTTCCCTGGGAGGAATATTCCTTACGGGACGGGTTTTCGTGACCATTCCCCTCTCAAAAAACTTTTTCCTCACTTCATCGGGAGAAAGATCTATCTTTTTTGCCACCTTTTTTACATAAATTTCTCTTTCCACCGGATCTTTTACATGGCCCATATACTTGGAAAGGAGATTCACATACTCGAGGGTGTGAGAGGACCTTTCCAGGTCGAATTTCTTCGCTGCTCCGTCTATCACATAATCGATTACAAGCCTTGCGCCACCAAGAGCCCTCTTCACCTCATCTGCCCCCTCTTTCCTCATCCAGTCGTCAGGATCCATCCTGGAAGGAGGAAAGAGAACGTAGGGAGACACACCTACCTGATAGGCCCCTTCCACAGAGCGCAGGGCAGCCTTCTTCCCCGCCATATCGCCGTCGAAGAGGAGGATCACCTTATCCGTTGTCCTCGAAAGCAGTCTGAAATGTTCCCTCGTAATCGCGGTCCCGCACGTGGCAACCACATTTTTTATCCCCCCCTGCCAGAGGGCTATCCAGTCCATATACCCCTCTACGACAAGAGCCGCCTTCTCTTCCCTTATAAACTTCCCCGCCCTGTCAAGTCCGTAGAGAAGATTTTTTTTCTTGTAAATAATCGACTCGGAACTGTTGATATATTTGGGACCTCTCTCATCCAGGCTTCTTCCCGCAAACCCCGCAACTTTTCCCTTCCTGTTCCGTACGGGAAAAATAGCTCTTCGTGAAAATCTATCTCTCAAATCCCCTCTCTTTCCCCTGTAGAGAAGGCCGCAGCCTATCCCCACCTCTTCCTGAAGCCCGCAACGGACAATGGCCCTGGCAAGCCCTTCCGGATCTCCTCCTCCATAACCGATCTGTAGCTCATGAAGAATCTCATTGGTAAGCCCTCTCTTTTGCAAATAGGGGAGGGCAGGGTTGTCTTCTTTCATCAGCTTCCCCCAGAAAAACTCGGCAGCAAAAGAAGTAACCTCGTACATAGCCTTATAGGGAGAAAGATCACGACTTGCACCGTCGTAGGTGATCTCCAATCCATACTTTTCGCAAAGTTCTTCCACCACATCCCTGTATTCCATGTTTTTCAGTTTCATGAGGAAAGTGATAGAATCCCCTCCCTTGCCGCATCCGAAACAGTAGAAGACCCCTTTCTCCCTGCTCACGAAGAAGGAGGGAGTTTTCTCTCCATGGAAGGGACAGAGGCCCTTCAGACTCGATCCGGCCCTTTTAAGAGGGACATGCTCAGACACAACATCCACAATATCAGTCCTTACCCTGAGTTCTTCCAATGTGTTTCTGGAGATCCTCTCCTTCATGCCTTTTTACTGTAAGATAAAGATATCCCCCGGGTTGTGAAGGGAACCATGAGGGTGAACAATTGCTACTCCCTAACTCTTTTCAAGAATGTCCTTGACGAGATCGCTCACTTCTTTACCATCAGCCTTCCCCGTAACTCTGGGCATCAAGACCTTCATCACCTTTCCCATATCTTTCATCCCCGATGCACCTGTTTCCCCCAGCACAGAGGTAATTTCTCCAATTATTTCCTCCCTTCCCATCTGTTTAGGGAGGTACTTTTCCAGTATCACTATTTCCGCACTCTCTTTCTCTGCAAGATCTTCCCTGGAGCCCTTTCTGTAAAGGTCGATCGCCTCTTTTCTCTGTTTGATGAGTGTCGAGACGATTCTCAACACTTCGCTGTCGTCGATTTCCCCTCTCCGGTCAATTTCCCGATTCTGTATTGAAGCCAGAAGCATCCTTAAAGTTGAAAGCGCTACCAAATCCCGGGATTTGGTAGCGCTTATCATTGATGTTCTAATCTCATCCTTGAGTGCCATCAGACCCCTTCAAAACATTTTTCTCATCTTCTTCAACGCCCTTTTTCTCGCAGCGATCATCTTCTTTTTCCGTTTCACACTCGGTTTTTCATAGTGTTCCCGTTTCCTGATCTCAGAGAATATCCCTGCACGCTCGCACTGCTTCTTAAAGCGCTTGAGAGCCATCTCGAAGGACTCACCATCTCTCACCTTTACACCAGGCATAAAATATCATCCTTTCAATTTTTAATGGGTCTAACCTATAATATTATATATTTACTTCCTCTTATGTCAAGTCTATCAGCCCATTTTATGACCCAGAGGCTTCCCTCCGATAAGATGCATATGGAGGTGCATTACGAGTTGCCCCCCATCTTTCCCGTTGTTTATCACAACCCTGTAGCCCTTGCCGTCCAGTCCCCTTTCCCGTGCAAGCTCTGTAGCCACGTGAAGCATTCTTCCCGTAAGGGGCATATCTTTCTCAGGCAGGCTGCCAAGGTCAGGGAAATGATGTGTGGGAACAATGAGAATGTGTATGGGAGCTACCGGGTTTATATCCTGGAATGCGATTATCTCATTGTCTTCATACAGGATCGTCGATGGAATATTTTTTTTCACAATCTCACAAAAAATACATTGAGACACCTTAAACCTCCTGGGACAATTCAATTGTAGCGCTACCCGGGATATTCACTTTTCCCCTCACAGGAGCTTCCTGTAAAAACAGGTTCTCTCCCCTGTATGACAGGCTGGTCCCCTCGGATTGACCCTGTAAAGTATGGTATCAATATCGCAATCGTAGTAGATCTCTACTATATCCTGGACGTTTCCAGACGACTCACCCTTCAACCAGAGAGTCTGCCTCGATCGGCTATAATAGTGAGCAACTCTCTTCTCTATGGTTAGGGTCAGGGCTTCCCTGTTCGCGTAGGCAAGCATCAAGACCGCATTATCCGATACGTCCTGTGTGACCACGGGAACAAGTCCTCTTTCGTCAAATTTCACTTTCCCGAGAATCTCATCCATGTCAACCGCCTTTTCCATTCCCTCTCCTCCTTCTCCAGGACTCTTTTTATTGCTCTCTTCGCTGGATGGATGCTAGATCCTCACAGGCAATCCTCTTTCCGCGAGGTACTCCTTCGCTTCACCTATTGTGTACTCGCAGTAGTGAAAAATTGAAGCCGCAAGAACCGCGTCTGCTCCCCCCTGAGATACCCCTTCATAGAGATGGGAGAGGTCTCCGGCACCTCCTGACGCGATCACCGGAATCCCCACCGCATCCACAACCGCTCTCGTTAATTCAATGTCATATCCATCTTTTGTCCCATCCCTGTCCATGCTTGTGAGAAGGATTTCCCCTGCTCCCAGCTCTTCCACCTGACGGGCCCACGTAACCGCGTCAACACCTGTGCCCTTCCTCCCCCCATGGGTGAAGACCTCAAAACGTCCCTTTTCTCCCGGAACCCTTCTCGCATCTATGGCTACCACAATGCACTGGCTCCCGAATCTCCGAGATGCCCTCCCCACGAATTCCGGATCTAATACTGCGGCAGTGTTGATGGAGACCTTGTCCGCTCCCGCACGGAGCAGGTTCCTTATGTCATCAAGATTCCTCACTCCCCCTCCCACGGTTAAGGGCATGAAAACACGCTCCGCAGTCCTTGTTACTACGTCAATGATGATATCTCTCTTCTCGTGAGACGCGGTAATATCGAGAAAGGTGAGTTCATCCGCACCCTCTCCGTTGTAGCGCTCAGCAATCTCGACTGGATCTCCCGCATCCCTTAAATTAACAAAGTTCACCCCTTTCACAACCCGTCCGTTGTGAACATCCAGACAGGGAATGATCCTTTTCGTGAGCGTCACGATTCCTCTACAGCTTTTTTTGCAGTTGAAAAATCTATCCGGGAGGAGTAAAGGGCCTTTCCCACGATTACACCCATAATCCTCTTTCCTGCCCTTCCAATAGAGATTTCTTTTATCCTCCGTATGTCGTCCACAGAGGAGATACCCCCCGACGCGACCACCTTCCCCTTCAACGATCTGGCAAAAGATTCGATGGCTCGGAAATTAGGCCCTTCGAGCATTCCGTCCCTGCTGATGTCGGTGTAGATAAAAGAACTGACGCCCACTTTTTCCAGGTCTCTTGCGAGATCGACAGCCTTCAGTCCGGTAACTTCAACCCAACCGCGAATCGCCACTTTTCCCTCTACCGCGTCGATGGCGGCTATGACGCCTTCACCAAAAGTCTTTGTGATACGAATAATACTCGACCGGTCACGGACGATAGATGTCCCGAGGATCACCTTGCTTACTCCCGCGTCGAAATAGCGAGATGCGATATCCTGACTTCGAATACCCCCACCCACCTGAATGGGAACACCCCCCTCGGAAACCATCCGTGAAATAATCTCAAAATTTACGGGCGTCCCCTTGAAGGCTCCATCGAGATCAACAACATGGATTACTTCTGCGCCCAGTTGAGCCCACCGCTTCGCAACAAGGACGGGGTCGTCTGAAAAGACGGTCATATCCTCTTTTCGCCCCTGTTTCAGCCGAACACATTTACCCTTGATAATATCAATCGCGGGGATTATTTGAAAATGCATTTTCCTTTTCCTCTCACCTGAGTGCGGCTCTCGCAAAATTTCTGAGGAAGAGAAGCCCCATTTTCTGGCTTTTTTCAGGATGAAACTGTACGGATATTAAATTCTTCGACTCAATCCCCGAGACGAATTCTATTCCGTACTCAGTCGTGCACATATTCACTTCCCCTTCAGGCGCCACGTAGTATGAGTGAACAAAGTAGAAGTACCCCCCCTGAGGAATATCCTGAAAAAACCTGCTCCCCTCGGGGTGGTCCACACGGTTCCACCCCATGTGGGGAACTTTGAGCCTCTCCTGCCTCACTTCATTATGATATCTCACAGATGAATGCATATCATCAGAAAACCTCACCACCTTCCCCTTAAAAAGGTCGAGTCCCCGATGAATCCCGAATTCGTGGCTCTCTGTAAAGAGAAGCTGCAGACCGAGACATATACCGAGAAATGGTTTATTTCCCCTCACCCATTCCTTAATGAAAGGCGTAAGACCTCTCTTTTCAAGATTTTCCATGCAATCTCTGAACGCCCCTACACCTGGAAGGACAAGGCCCTCTGCATTTTGCAGCTGTTCCCTGCTCCCCGACACGCAGGTGCGAAATCCGAGGGACTGAAAGGCCCTCGATACGCTCATGAGATTCCCCATCCCGTAGTCCACAATTCCGATCTGAGGCGCTTCTCCCACTTAGAGAACTCCCTTTGTAGAGAGGACTCCGGGGACTCTTTCATCAATTATCGTCGAAGCATCAAGGGCCCTTCCCATAGCCTTGAACACTGCCTCAATCGTGTGATGTGAATTGGATCCATAGGGAACATTAACGTGAATACAAATCCCCGAATGCTGGGAAAAAGCCCTGATAAATTCCTCCACCAGTTCAGTGTCAAATAATCCGACCTTCTCCGTTTTCACATCACACCTAAATACATAATGCGGCCTGTTACTCACATCCATGGCAACTTCAGCGTACGATTCGATCATGGGAACAGCGGCGAATCCATACCTCTTGATCCCCTTCATGTCGCCCAGTGCCTTTTTGAGTGCAGAGCCCAGAACAATTCCTGTATCCTCCACCAGGTGATGATAGTCCACCTCAATGTCCCCTTTCGCCTCCACCTTCAGGTCAAAGAGGCCGTGCCTGGCAAAGAGGGAGAGCATGTGATCGAAAAAGGGAACCCCCGTATCTATTTGAAAATCTCCCTTTCCTTCGAGGAGTATCTCCACTTCCACGGATGTTTCCTTTGTCTTCCTCCTGTCTATTCCCTTTCTTTCCATCCAGGACCTCCTATTTCTTATTACGAAACCTTGCGGCCGCAGAATTCCCATGGGCAGTAAGACCTTCCCGCCCCGCTATGCCCTTGATATCCCCCAAATCCTTCTCGAGGGAAGATGCCGTATAGGCCACCACATTGTACCGTTTCATAAAGGTGTACACACCCAGTGGAGAGGAAAAACGTGAAGACCCCCCCGTGGGGAGAGTATGATTGATCCCGGCAATATAATCTCCCGCAGCTACAGGAGAATAGGGCCCCACAAAAATCGTTCCCGCACGTGTGAGATATGCGAGGGCTTCCCCGGACTTCCTCACCTGGAGGGAGAGATGTTCAGGCGCAAGACGGTTGACAATTTCAATCCCTCTTTCAATCTTTTCTACGAGAAATACAGGCGCATTCATTAAGGATCGTGTGAGAATTTCTTCCCTCTTTTCTTTTTTGATGATCCTTGTCGCCAGGGTCATTACCTCTTCCGCCAGTTCCTTCGAGTCAGTCACAAGAGCCACAAACGTGTCTTCCCCATGTTCCGCCTGAGAGACGAGGTCATAGGCAACATACTCCCCCCTGGCCCCCGAGTCGGCGAGGACAACCAGTTCCGAAGGTCCAGCGAGCATATCGATTCCCACAGTTCCAAAGAGCTGCCTCTTCGCCTCTGTAACATATACGTTTCCGGGCCCCGCGATTACATCTACTCTGGGGACCTGTGTTGTCCCGTACGCAAAAGCAGCAATTGCCTGAGCCCCCCCTATTCGGAAAAGGGTGGATACTCCCGCCAGGTGGCAGGCCCCGAGAACCTCGTCCAGGAGAGTCCCGTCCGGGGAGGGTACAGCAGCGTAAATTTCTTTCACCCCTGCCACACGAGCGGGAAGGGCGTTCATCAGCACGGTAGAGGGGTAGGCTGCCTTGCCCCCGGGCGCATAGATCCCTGCTTTTTCCACGGGAACTGTAACCAGGGTGAGGGATCCCCCTCCATCGTTACGGAGAGTGAATCCGGTTTCTCTCTGCATCTCATGGAAGGCTATGATCCTCCGCGCTATTTTATCCAGGGTGCCACGAATGGAAGCATCCAATCTCCTGTATCCCTTTTCCATCTCTTCTGGAGACACGGAGATCCCCTTCGTGTCTGGATCGAAACGGTCAAATTTTATTGTGAGTTCAGCAAGAGCCCTGTCCCCCCGCTCCCTCACGGAATCGATGATGAGGGAGACATCCCTTTTCACATCTGAGGAAAGGGTTGCACTCCTCTCCTCACAGGCCTTGAGGGCTTCTGTGAACCCTTCCGTTCCCTCAACACACAGTTTCACACTCTTCCTCCCCCGTAACCCGGATGATCGAAGCTCCGAGGCTCCTCAGTTTTTCTTCCAGCTTCTCGTAGCCCCGGTCAAGGTGCTCAATCTCTCTTACCACCGTTTCACCTTCGGCGACAAGACCCGCGAGAACAAGTCCGGCAGAAGCCCTTAAATCCGTCGCCGTCACGGGGGCGCCAGAAAGGCGGGAAACACCCTTCACAAGGGCAACTTTTCCCGTCACGGAGATATCTGCTCCGAGGCGCCTGAGTTCTGCCACGTGACGGAATCTGTTCTCAAAAATATTTTCCTCGATAGTGGATACAGAATCTCCCAGACACATGTAAGCCATGAACTGAGCCTGTACGTCGGTGGGAAATCCAGGAAAGGGGTTTGTAGAGACCTTCACGCTTCTGAACGAGCCGCTCCCCTTGACCCGTATCCCCTGAGCATTACTTACCACGGTAGCTCCCGACTCCTCGAGCTTGTTGAGAACTGAATCGAGAAATTCTCTTGATATCCCGGAAACGTATACATCTCCCCCCGTCATTGAAGAGGCTATCAGGTAGGTGGCTGCCTCGATTCTGTCTGGCATTACCCTGTGGGTTCCTCCATCAAGATATCCTGTCCCCCGCACTGCCAGGGTAGACGTTCCCTCTCCCTCTATTTCAGCTCCCATATTTTTCAGACACCGTGCGAGGTCACACACCTCGGGCTCGAGTGCCGCGTTATTAATCACAGTCCTGCCCCCGGCCACGCAGGAGGCAATGAGCACATTTTCAGTCCCAGTCACGGTTTTCATGTCAAAATCCACGTTGGTTCCTCTAAGAGACGGTGCGGTAATATGCCATTGTCCGTGCTCCTTTTTACAATCCGCCCCCATCTGGGTAAACGCCTTGACATGCTGATCGATGGGCCTGTCACCTATATCACACCCTCCTGGAATAGGGATCCGCAACTCTCCGAGCTG
>CAZPLX010000045.1:0-8826 GCA_964587345.1 uncultured bacterium | reverse complement strand
AGGGCGTCCTCGGGAGAGAGCGCTCCCGTCGCCGCTTCGGCGAACATTGTATTGAGGACCCATGAGCTGAACACCTCACTGGTTGCCGCACTGGCGTAGCCCGGGTATCCCACATTCTTGGCCCACGTGAGAACGTCCGAGAGGACCTTATACTTGTCCGCAGGTTTTGCCTTCGGATCCTTCGCAATCAGTTTTTGCAGGTCGGGAACCGTTTTGGGGAAGCAGGGGAAGTTATAGAACTCGCTAGCCATGAATCCCTTCCTGAAGTTCCCTATGTAATCCACCAGAAATTTTTTCGCTCCACCGATGTTTGCCGCGAACTTCCAGATCACGTAGACATCCATGACGTGCTCGAGACCTATATGGCCTGCCGGTCCTTTCGGTGCTTTCAAAAGCCCGATTTTATCTGCAACCGCGATTTTCTTGTTCTCCCCGGTCCGTGTGATGGAGATCGCGTTCAAAGCCAGAGAGCCTTTCCCGGCGAGCATAAATCGGTTGTTGGAGGAGGCCTCCCATGAGAGCACCTCAGGTGTCATGGCCTCTTTGTAGAGAGCTTTGACAAATTTGATCGCTTCCAGTGTTTGTTTTGAATGGAGTACGAGGTGCCCCTCTTCGTTCTGGACAGATCCCCCGAAGGAGTAAAGGATTGCCCTCATGGCCATGCCCGTGTCGATCTCGGCGTTCAGGCCTATCCCCACGGGAATTCCATGCTTCTTCTTGATCTTTCCTCCCCCGATGCGGACATCATCCCAGGTGTTGGGTTTCATTCCCACATCACCCCACAGATCTGTCCTGTAGTTCACAGGGTCCGGAACATAGCTGTCGGAAAATCCGTAATATTTCTTTGTCTTGGGGTTATACGTGCTTCGTACAGCGAGAGGAATAGCCTTCCCATACTTTTTCTCACATTCCTGATAAATTTCTTTATGATCAATCACCTGGTCCTCGTACACGGGCATAGGCCAGAGGAACATGAAGAGGTCATGTCCTTTCTGCGCCTGTACTTCAGCGGCTGCGCGGGCATTCAAACCTGCGAGTCCGATATTATCCACGATTACTTCCGTGTCGTTTTTCGCGCCCCATTCCTTGATGTACGTATTGTTGAACCACTTGTCATAACCGGGAACGAAATGGTTCCACTGGAGAATTTTAAGCTGTTTTTTTGCCGCCTGGGATCTGCTCGGGATAATAATATTCGCTCCAATACCTGCTGCTACGGTCCCGGCCACCGTTCCCTTGATAAAGTCCCTCCGAGTCAACCCTTTTTTTTTCTCCTTTTCATGCTTGGACATGTTACCCCTCCTTTTTGATTCCGGGAATAAAGATGGAAAACTCCCAGGTGGTTTTTCCCGGGCTGATAATGAGTTGAGGTGAGAATCTGTGTGTTTACCGGCTTTGTGACACTGTTATAGAAAAATTTATCCCTCCTCCCACCGGGAAAGAGACCAAGAGGTGAGATGACGAAGAAGACACTGCCTCCCCGAGGTGAATATAGTTCTGTTTCCACGCAAACAGCGTTTCAGGGTAGCTTTAATTATACTCTAATGGAGTGGAAAAGTAGTGTCAAGAAATTCTGGAAAGGGCAGATGGATTCAGGAAAAATGCATCAATTACCAGGATTAATTTCCAGGAGTTCTATGTGAAAGGTAAGTTCCCTCCCTGCAAGGGGATGATTTGCGTCCACGGTCAGGGTGGACCCTGTTACCTTTTTCACTATTACCGGGATTACGGACCCATCTTTCTGGGGAATCTGCAACTGCTGTCCCTCCTTTGGAACCGATCCGGGGGGAAGTTTTTTGAGTTCTACTTTTAACAGAAGTTTTTCATGGTAGGAGCCAAATCCTTTTTCCGGGGGAATGATTGCGATTTTGCTTTCCCCTGAATGCATCCCTACCACAGCTTCTTCGAAGCCGGGAATTACCGACTCTTTCCCCAGGTGGAGCGTGAGAGGACCCTCTTTTTTTGACGAGTCGAAGACCGTACCATCATCCAGTGTCCCCGTGTAATTGACCTTTACTGTGTCACCTTTTTTTGCGATTCTCATGGTCACCGGCCAGCCTAAAAGATAGACGCGAGTCGATCGTAGGATTTCCTGAGTCGTATCGACACGGCGAGGAGAAGCCCCTTTAAAAATTTTGCCCCTATTTCCGGATATTCGGTAATAAGGCGATTGAAATTTTCTCTCGAAAGAGCCACGAGGGTTGTGTCTTCCAGGGCAACAGCGGTAATTGCTCTCGGATGGTTATCGAGGATGCAGAGTTCCCCCATCACCGTCCCGCGGCTGTAAACCCCCAGGACCACCTCCTTACCCTTGAATTCTGTTTCTTTCCGTATCTCTAATTTCCCCGCGGTGATGAATGCCACGTAGTCGCACATCTGCCCTTCTTCGCACACTGTCTTCCCTTCTGGAAATACCATGAGTTCAAAAAAACAGGGGATCTCCGAAAGGTCTCCCTCATCGAGAAAGGGAAAGAGGCTCAGTTCATCCTTCATAAAGAGGCAGAGTTTATCCGATACTTCGACCATTATTTCTTCACCCTCTTCTTCGAAGAGTTCATGTCATCTACTTTATCCTCCATTTTCTTCAGAAGACCGCTGATCCCCTCTTTCTTCACGATCTCCTTATAGCTGCTCCTGTAATTTCTGATCAGGCTCACTTTTTCGATGACCACATCGTAGACGAACCATTCATCTTTTCTCTGAAACAGTTTGTACCCAATGGGGATTTCCACGCTCTTCGTGATCACGAGAGTATCCACTCGCGCTTTCTTCCCCCGGATCTTCTCTTTCACATACTTTACTTTTTCGTTTTCATAGGCTTCGATTCGCTCCATGTAGGCGTTCTTCAAAAGATCCATGAATAAAGAGATGAACTTTTCTTTCTCCATTGCAGTCGCATGCTTCCAGTTCGTCGCAAGGACCTGCCGTGACATGACACGAAAATCGAAGCGTTTCTTGATGAGGGAGGTGATTTTTTTTCTCCGCACTGTCTTGTCAAGATCACCCTTTTTCAATGTATGAATAACGCTATCAACAGTTCCCCTCACATCATCCGTAGGTGTTGTCGCGCTGTGCCCCAGGGGAGACCCGAGAGTGATGAGTATGGAGACAACAAGTATGATTATCTGTTTTGCCATGACCACTCCTTTACTTCGTCATCTATCTTATCGAACAAAATCCTCATATTAGTAAATTATATATGACGATCCTTTCAAGACACAGCGAAAAAGAAAATGGTGCCCCCCTTTCCCTACTCTTCGATCATCCCTTTTCGGTGTTGTTCATAGGCGTTTCTAATAAAGAGATAGGGGTCAAGAGCCTGTTTTTTTATGCTCTCGTAGGTATCCTTATCAAGAGACGTGGCGTTTATGGTCTTTCCCGTTTTTACGTAGAAGTACTCCTCTGTATCGAGAAAATAGGTGAAGGGGTCGCTGAAGATATCAACTATCAACCCGATCGTGTCCCTGCTGTTTGCCGGGCCAAGGATGGGAAAGACTGTGTAAAAGCCTGAACCCATCCCCCACACCCCCAGGGTTTGTCCAAAATCTTCTTCCTCTTTTGATAGACCGAAGAGAGATTTTGCAGGGTCGAAAAGACCGCCTATTCCTATGGTAGTGTTGATGAGGAAACGTAAGAACTCGTCCACCGTGCTCTTCACCTTTCCTTGAAGAAAAGTGTTTGCAAATCGTATGGGAGTCGCCGCATTTGAGAAAAAGTTTCCCACGGAGTTCCTGATCACCTCCGGGACTACCCGGTATACACGGGCGACTGGTTTTAAGAGAAAGAAGTAGAATTTGTCGTTGAACCAGAAGATTCCCCTGTTGAGTCCCTCGAAGGGGTCGTGGACGACGAGTTCCCCTTCTTCTCCCTCATCGAATTCGTCACCTAGGTCCACCTCATCCTGGTTGATATCAGAGGGCGTATCACTGGTCATGGCGGGAGTAGGGTTTTGGTTCCCCCCTGTTTCACCATACGTGAGAGGAACCAGACAAAGGCTAATCCATAAAAAAAAAGTACAGATCAAAGCTTTCTTCACAACCCCTCCTCCCTCCCCTTATTTGCTCTCGAATATATATTTGCTCACCAGCTCTTCCAGGTTGATGGCCGACTCCGTTTCTTCGATTTCTCCCCCCGCCTTGAGAAATTCTTCAGACCCCCCTGGAGAGATGTTCACAAACCTGTCACCAATAATCCCCGCCGTTCTGATGGACGCGATACTGTCGTCCTGGATCTTTACTCCCTCGTCTATTTTCAGGTGGACGATCGCTTCGTAATCTTCCGGGTCGAGACTGATTCCTGACACGGTTCCCACCCTTACACCTGCAATCTCCACAGTAGCTCCATCTTTCAGACCAGAGATCGATTCAAAGCGGGCGTTGAGAGTGTAGCTCGAGTCTCCGAACAGGTGCACTCCCCCAAGATTGACGGAGAGGTATGCGAAGCAGATAAAACCGATAATGAGGAAGATCCCCACTGTCATTTCCACGTTAAATTTTTTCATCAAAGCCGGGTTCCTCCTGTTCACTGGAATATATTGATCCCATCGTGGTGGTGACGAACTCCCGGATCAGTGGGTTGTCGGAGAGCTGAAAATCCTTTGGCGTCATCCACCCCTGGATCTTCCCCTCGGCGAGGAGTGCCACGTAATCGGAAAGTTTGAATATCTTCGGAACATCGTGACTGACGATGACCGCGGTATATTTCAGCTGGGCCTGGGTCTTGAAAAAGATACGATAGATCTCGTTGCTTTTGCTCACATCGAGGCCCGTCGTGGGTTCATCGAAGAAGATGACCTTGGGATTTAAAACGAGTGACCGGGCGAGTCCAACCCGTTTCTGCATCCCCCCGGATAGCTGAGCGGGAAACTTGTCATTCGACCCTTCGAGGTCCATCATGGATAGCTTCTCTTCTACATTTTTTTTTATCTCCTTCTCCGGGAGTTTCGTACGCTCTCTTAGGGGGAGGGCAACGTTGTCGTAGACGGTCATCGAATCGAAGAGGGCAACGTTCTGAAACAACACTCCGAAACCGCGCCTCAGTTCATTCAGCTCCTTTTTGTTGATAGTGGCCATATCTTTTCCAAACACGATTACCCTGCCGCCGTCCGGTTTGATGAGCCCCAGCATATGTTTCAATATCAGGCTTTTCCCCCCACCGCTTCCCCCAACTATCACGGTGGTTTTTCCCTCTATCACCTGGAGGTTCACCTTTTTCAACACGTGCTGTTTCCCGAAATACTTGTCCACGTCGATCAGTTCTATGGCAACTTTTCCGTTCGAATCGGTCATCCTCATTTTCTCTTTGCCCCTTCTTGCATCTATCCTCGTCTACAGCATGATCGCGCTGATCAGGTAGTCCCATACGAGTATCGTGACCGAGGAGAGGACAACGGCGCTTGTTGTGTTTCGGCTCACCCCTTCAGCTCCGAAGCCTCCCGTTTTCTCCTTGTGGAGAAAATACCCTTTTGCCGCGCTGATCCATATTATCAGCAGTCCGAAGACGAGGGATTTGACTACCCCCATCCATATGTCTGCCCACACGACGCTGTCGTACATTCCCTGGAAGTATGTGCCTTTGTTGATTCCTAGCAGGGAAACGCCTACGAGGAACCCGCCCATTATTCCTACCACGTCAAAGACGAAGGTTAAAAGGGGCAGTGAGATGATCCCCGCAATAAATTTCGGAACGATGAGAAATCTGTACGAATCGATGGCCATACAGTCGAGAGCGTCTATCTGCTCTGAGTTCCTCATGATCCCTATTTCCGCGCAGATTGCGGAGCCCGCTCTGCCGATCACCATGAGGGCGGTAATCACCGGCCCCAGTTCCCGCAGAAGGCTTAATGCGACCGCGGAGCCCAGGAGCCCTTCAGATCCGAATTTTCGAAGGGTATAGTACCCCTGGAGGGCCAGAACCATACCGGTAAAACCTCCTGTGAAGAAAATCACGAAGAGGGAACGGGATCCGATGAAATGAATCTGCTTGATGACCGGTTTTAACTTGTAGGGAGGAGACACAATTTTGGCGACACTGAGAAAAAGAAAAATCCCCATGCGCCCTGTTTGTTCAAGGTACACAAGGAATTCTCCTCCGAGCTCCTCGAGAACTTTCTTCATTACCTGGGCTCCATATTATACATAGGGTAACCTAACAGAAGGTATCGATCCATGTCAATTTTCCCCTGAAATGAGAGACCAAAGCGATATCCCTTAACCCAGAAGCTCATAAGACAATTTCTCCTATGGTGAAAAGGGCGACGCAGAAAAAAAGAAACGCGAGGCTAAGTTCGAGTGTTCGCTGGGATATTTTGTTGGCAATGGCAGCCCCCAACTGACCTCCAATGACCACACCGGGGATTGTCCACACAATAATGTTAAGCACCGTAGAGAAGGGTTCGCCCCCCAACCGGAAAATTCTCACAAAATGTCCCGCGGAGGCACAAAGTGCGGTAATGGCCACGACAAAGACGGTCGTTGCGACGGACACACGACTCGGAACCCTGCACCTTTGGAGGAGAAAATATCCGTTCAACTCTCCCAGACCCGTGGAAATCATTCCGATGAAGAGGCCTCCCAGCCCGGCGAAAGCCATCCCCTCAAAACGGTTACAGGGAGTGTAGGAGATCTTTTCCCCCTCCTTCGTAACGAGGCAGCGGGTTCCTCTTTCCTCGCCGAACTCATTTTTGATTGAGGCATCGAGATTCTCCACCTCTCCCGCTTTTGGAGCGCGTAAGAAACTCACTGCGACGGCAAAGAGCACAAGGGCAAGGGTCCCTTTCAAAAGATCCGGGGGCACCCGGGTTGTAAACCACGTGCCAGAAAGGGCGATGGGCACGGAAACCATGAGTAAACTCATGCCAAGGACATAATCGATCAATCCTTTTCGCGAGAATGCGTAGAGACCACTCGCGAAACCGAATACCTCCGTGATGAGGCCCGTGGCGATGGCGATATCGGGGGAAATTCCAAGAACCAGGATGAAAAGAGGGGTGAAGAAGGTTGCCCCCTCCACTCCCGACGCCATGGCTACGGAAGCGATGAGAATGGATATGGGAAACATGAACCAGTAGTGGGCGCTCAAAAAAATCTCCTCTCCCGGCGACAAGGCAAGTGTGTAAAAAAGTCGTTCGGCCTGCTCATCCATTACAATATATTATAAGTGCGGGGGGAAAGGGGAGAAGAGTGGGTGAAAAAATGATCATACCCATGGTGAGGGAAGAGCTTTCCTGGATCACGGCCCATGAAATGAGGGAGGTCGACAGGATCATGATGGAGGATCTCGGTGTCGATCTTCTTCAGATGATGGAGCAGGCGGGGATGAATCTTGCCCGTCTCTCTTCTCACCTGTTCCAGGGCGGAGTTCCTTATGGGAAAAGTGTCCTCGTTCTTGCCGGAAGAGGAGGAACCGGGGGAGGGGCCATGGCCGGCGCCCGTATGCTCGCGAACCGGGGCGCCCTGGTAAGGGTTCTTCTTCCTTATCCTCCCGTAACGATAAAAGGGGGAGGAGCAGAAGAGCTGGCGATCCTTACGAAAATGAATATCCCCGTGGACACTTTCAAGGGGGCTTACCCGGTAGGCACACATGACCTCATCATCGACGGTCTCCTCGGATACAGTCTCGATGGGGCTCCCCGTGGGAGCATAGAGAAGATGATAGGGCGTGCGAATGATCTGGACGTTCCGATCCTTTCACTCGATCTTCCCTCGGGTCTCGATGCCACGACGGGGAATATTCCCGGGGCAGTGATTACCGCGGATGCAACAATGACTCTTGCCCTGCCGAAAAAAGGGCTGAAAAGTGCGGGGAACGTCGCGGGAGATCTTTATCTCGCTGACATCGGTGTGCCTCCCTTCGTGTACGAAAAGCTCTCTCCCGATCTCAAGGTACCTCCGTTGTTTAACAGGAGCCCTATAGTCCGCCTTTACTGAACTCTTTGCTACCTGTGTCATGAGAGGAATCTATCCGGCATTGACAGGGAGGGGACTAAAAAAAACCGGGTTGCCTCAGGATGACAACCCGGTTTTTGAAAAGAGATATATTTGGAATATCTTCTCTAGTTCTTCACTGTTTTCTTCCGTCTCGTAACGGCGAAACCGATCAGGCCCATTCCCAAAAGGAGCAGGGAGGCAGGTTCGGGAACTGATGCGGGGCCGCTCATGAAGACCTGCGTCCCGATATAGGGAAGATGGGAACCTATCCCCTCGCCAAGAGAAAAGAGACGGGCGATCAAGGTTTGATCGATATCTTTCTCCCTCAATAGTGCAAAGAGACTTTGCGGATCAAGGGAGAGCAGGTTAATCGGGATGGGTCCGCCATCTCCATCTCCGAGTATATCTACGAGGAGATCATGCCCGTAAGGGGTGGAAAATATATCGGGGAGAAACATGTTCGAGGCGGAACCGACGACAAGCCGGTTGTCCCACTGGGTCATGGTGCGGAATCCATAGGTGAAGATGGAGTCGAAGCCGTTGTCCTCGAGGATCTTCCAGTGTGTGCCGTCTTCCGTGTACCAGATCTGTCCGCGGCCATCTAACGGGACGTCTGTCCCCACCAACTGGTCGAGCCAGCTGTTCGGCTTGTTCGTGTTAAAGGTTCCAAGATAGAGGGTACCGCCCACTTCCTGGGAAGACCAGCTGTAGGCGTTGGCCGAAGAACCGCCCATCGCGGGATACTCCGTGCCGAATCCATCGAGGGTGACAACATTCCATGAAGTTGGATCTGAGGGGTTAGTTGTCTCAAGCAGGCTGAAGCCTCCAGTGTAATTTACTGTTCCGAGTAAAAATTTACCGTTGTAATGAATGAGCTGCATTACCCCGGAATCGCCAT
>CAZPLX010000044.1:0-8871 GCA_964587345.1 uncultured bacterium | reverse complement strand
GGGGGACATCCCCGTCATCAGCTTCGGCGCCCGCCATGTGCATCCCGGCAACCCTCCCCTGCCTGTTTGCCACTGGCCAGATCGCGTTTACCCTCTTTTCCTCCACCACGAGGTCGAAGGCTTCCGCGATGTCCCCCGCAGCATAGATGTGGGGATCGCTCGTTTCCATCCGCTCATTCACAAGAACTCCCCGATTTGTCTCGATTCCCGCTTCCTTCGCGAGAGAAGTGTTCGCCATCACCCCTATTGCCATGATGAGGAGGTCGCACTCTATTTTCTTCCCGCTCCGAAGAGTTACTCCCTCTACTTTTCCCTCGCCATGTACCTCGTCAACGGTGTCTCCGGTTATGATATCCATTCCCCGTCTTTCGAGATATTCCTTGAACATGGACGCTCCCTCGCTGTCGAGAATCCTCCCGAGGATCTGGGGGGCAAGTTCGACTACCGTTGTGTCTACCCCCGCTTCGAAGATTCCCTCTGCGGTTTTCATTCCGATGAGGCCGCCTCCCAGAACAAGCGCGCGGGTTGTCTTCTTGAGGGCCTTCTTTACCTCCTTCGCACTATCCCATGTCATCATGGTGAAGACTCCAGCCTTATCGCCCCCTTTCACAGGAGGGACGAAGGGAACTCCTCCCGCAGCCAGGAGTAGCCGGTCATATGCCGTGGTGGATTCCTTATCATCCACCACTATCCTCTTTTTCCTGTCAATTCCCATCACTTCCGTCGCCAGGCGAAGGTCTACACGGTTCCGCCTGTAAAAGGAAGCATCCCTGTAGGCCATTTTCCTCTCCGGTACCCCATCGAAGAGAAACTCAGTAATAAGGGGCCTCGAATAAGCGAGATAGGGTTCCCGGGAAAAGAGAGTTATATCTCCTTCTTTGTCCACACGCCTGATTCCCTCGAGAGCGTGAACAGCAGCAGCTGAATTTCCTACAATTACATATCTCATCTACCGTTCCTCGTATACAAGAGCCCGGTTCGGGCAAATTTCCACGCACGCGGGGGTTTCCCTATCGGGGCAAAGATCGCACTTGTTCGATGTGAACGCCATTTCCCCCTTTTCTTTGTGCATGCAGCCGTAGGGGCAGGCCATGATGCACATCCAGCATGCGACGCAATGATCCTTGCGTACCTTGATAACCCCGCCGTCTATGTAAAGAGAGCCGTTGATACACGCGTCAACGCATGCAGGCTCCTCGCAGTGCCTGCACTGGAGAGAGAGGCAATCTCCTTCCTCCCCCTCTTCCACAACGTTTCTTTCTCCCGGCCGCGGGATTTCCTCTTTGTAAGCAAGGAGGATGTCCTTGCTCTTCGAATGCTCAACCACACAAGCCACCACGCAGAGACCACAGGCCATGCATTTATCTTCTCTCGGATAGACGCGCTTCATCTCATTCGCCCGCATGCTTTATGCCAAGGATATTGAGTTCCCTGTTGGTCAGTCCCACTCCCCTCAACCGCTCCCGGTTGCCCCGAAGGCTCTCTATCGCATTGATCCCCATGAGCCCCATAAGCTCCTTGATCTCATGGGCCCACCCGTCCAGAAGGTTTGAGAGCTGTTCAGAGGCGATCTCCACACTTAAGCGCTTAGCCAGTTTCGGGTCGTTTGTCGTAATCCCCCAGGGGCACTTTCCCGTGTAGCATCTCTGGCACACGGTGCACCCCACCGCAATTTTCGATGCAGTACCGATATAGGCCGCATCCGCACCCAGTGCGATAATCTTGACGACGTCTGCGCTGTTGCGTATTCCCCCCGCAGCAAGGAGAGAGACTTCATTTCTGATCCCCTGGGAACGCAATAGATCATCAACAGCTGCTATCGCCATTTCGATGGGAATCCCTACGTTGTCCCGTATCATGGTAGGAGCCGCACCGGTTCCACCCCGCAGCCCATCGATGACGATCGCGTCTGCCCCGGCCCTGGCGATCCCGCTCGCGATGGCGGCGGAATTGTGTACCGCAGCGATTTTCACGAACACAGGCTTCTCATACTCTGTCGCTTCTTTAAGAGCAAAGATAAGCTGTCTTAGATCCTCGATTGAATAGATATCGTGATGGGGCGCGGGGGAGATAGCATCGCTCCCCACTGGTATCATCCTGGTCTCCGACACGTCTCTGGTCACCTTCTCCCCGGGGAGGTGCCCTCCTATGCCGGGCTTTGCTCCCTGGCCAATTTTGATCTCAATGGCGGAAGCCGTGCTGAGATAGGTCTTATCCACTCCGAACCTTCCTGAAGCACACTGAACGATAGTGTGATCCCCATACTGGCGCAGTTTCCTGTGGAGGCCTCCCTCCCCGGTGTTCCAGTAGGTTCCTTTTTCCGCAGCGGCCATTGCGAGAGCCTCGCAGAAATTGAGGTTCACGGCTCCGTACGACATGGCCGAAAAGAGGATCGGCACTTCGCAGGTAAGCTGTGGGCCGATCTTCGTCTTCAGATCTACTTCTCCATTTTCCTTCCTCTCGACTTCGAGCTTTTCCGGTTTTCTCCCGATATATGTGCGAAGCTCCATAGGCTCCCGAAGAGGATCGATGGATGGGTTCGTTACCTGGCACGCATCGATGAGCATACGGTCGAAATAGATGGGGTAGTCGAGGTCGCAACCCGTGCTTGTGAGGAGAACTCCCCCCGTCTTCGCCTGCTTATAGATGTTTTTCACATTTCTCTCAGTCCACGTGCCATGAGGACGAAGCTGAGAGGGGTTCGTGCGTATTGTAATGCATCCTGTTGGGCAAAGGGCCTCGCAGCGGTGGCACCCTGTACAGTTTTCGTGACGGGTATCGACAACATTCGCCGCTTCCCGGAAGTAGTTTGCATCGTATGGGCACTGGCGAACACAGACGAGGCACTGGATGCACCTTTCCTGATCCCTGTCATTAATGAAATCGCTGAAGTTCTTCGTCCAGATAGTGCTGCTCATCACCATATTCGTTACCTCAAAAAAAGAGAGTGAATCGTCTCATCTACCACATCGGGGGGGGGATAGATGCAAGGACCATCCCGCTTTACGGGGAGGATTCAGTGAAAGAAAACCCATTAAGGGATATATCGATTTTCAATAATACCCGGACACCAGTTGTTTCTTCGATGGTCCTGATCCTCTCTGAATGATTATTCGCGATATATTCAAACAGGGCCGGGCTCAAGGAAAATTTTATCATATCACCTCCGCGAGGTTCGCCTTTTTTCATTATTTCACGGAAAAAATGGGCGCTCACGGAAGACACCTTCCTCCGCTTCCCCTCCCCTTGGCAGTGATCACAATTTTCGAAACTCCCCACAAGGGGTGAGGTTCCGAGCCTCTGCCGGGTGAGAGTCATGACGGAAAACTTCCCCAGGGGACCGATACTTCTCCGGGCTCTGTCGTCCGCCATTTCCTCCTTTATGGTTCGCTCTACCCCTCTTTTGTGATTTCTGTTTTCCATGTCAATAAAATCAATGACGATGATCCCTCCGAGGTCTCTCAGGCGCAGCTGCCTCGGAATCTCATGGGCCGCCTCCATATTCGTCTTGTATGCGGTCTCCTCCACATTATTTTCCTTTACACTCTTTCCCGAATTCACGTCCACAGTAATGAAAGCTTCTGTCACATCGACGATGAGAAAGCCTCCCGATGGCAGGGGAACCCTCTTTGAAAATACATCGTCTATCCCCTCTTCCAGATCGTAGTGGTCAAAGATGCTTGTCTTTCCCTTGTAGAGGAAAAGATCGTCCCGATTTTTAGGAGAATAGACCGCGAGAAAATTCAGTGCTCTTTCGTACGACTCCTCCGTATCCACAAAGACCCGCGAAATTTCCCCATAGTAATGGTCCCGGAGAACCCTTGTGACCAGGTCCTGCTCCGCATAAAGGATCCCCGGTTTTTCCATCTCTTTCGCTTTTTTCTTCACAAGCTGCCAGTGTGAATTGAGCTTTTTGAGATCCTCTCTCATTTCCTTGAGTTTTCTGTTCGCACCCACCGTTCGGACGATAATACCCATGTTTTCAGGAACTTTCAGTTTCTCTACCTGTTGCCTGATTTTCTCTCTCACCTTCTCATCAATGATCCGCTTCGAAATTCCCGTCTTTTTCATGTCAAGCATGAGGACGATGTAACGTCCCGCGATGGACACATAGGATGTGAGCACCGCTCCCTTGAGGGGAGATTCATCTTTTACCACCTGGACGATAATCCTGTCACCCTTTCTCAGGTAAACCTTTGTATCTTTCTGATTGCTCTTTTTCTTTCTCGAGGAGCGTCTCGAGATGATCGCCTGATGGGAACAGTCGTTGAAGGGAAGAAAGCCGTTCCGGTTTCCCCCGTAAGTGACAAAGGCAGCGTGGAGAGCAGGTTCCACATTTTCCACTTCCCCCAGATATATATTCCCGACGATGCCTTTTTCAACCTGGTTTTCCAGTTCCAGATGTTCGATCTTCATCCCTGTAGCGATTATCGCTCTCGCCTCCTCGGGAAAGAGGGTGTTGAAAATTATTTTTTTTTCTTCTTTCTTCTTCTGAATCATCAGGTCTCCGATCCTTTTCCTATCTGTCGGGGAGATTTCTCAGACATGGCAGATGAAAGAGCCTTTTCCGCCTCACTGATGAGATCTGAGGTCTGGGACCCATCTTCATGAAATCCTGAGATACCGTATACCATGGAAACCGAAATATCTTCACTTACTCCCGGAACCGTGAATGTTCGGGATGCGATTTCTTCGGATACTCTCCTTGCGTGAAGCCGGGCCTGATCCTTTGTTGAGGAGATCATCACGATAGCAAAAATATCCTCTTCGTAGCGAACGATAAAATCGCTCCTGCGGGTTCTCTCCTTAACAGCGGCCACGACACTCTTCAGCAGGAGAGCCACACCCTTGTCCCCCCCCGCTTTTTTTACATTCCCCAGTTCCGCAAAGGTAAACATTACGAGTGCGAGGGGAAGCATGTAGTTCTCCGCTTTCTGCAGCTCGAGGACAAAACGATGTGAGAAATATTCCTTCGTGTACACATCGATATCTCTGTCCCTGTACTCCTCCTTCAAAGGGATTGCCCGCAGGCGTGCCTTGTCGAGGGAAAGGGCGATCACGTCCCCTATCATGGTCAGGTAGCGCTTCTCTTCCGGGAAATGATGTTCTATCTCCGCGAGTGCCACAGCGCCGTATACCCCCTCTGTTCCCACAATAGGAGCAACAAGCTCCGCTTTCAGTCCATTCTTTTCAAACTCCGAGATGGTAACCCTGGAATGACGTTCCAGTTCCTTAAAATCTTCGTCACTCAAGGTTTTCCTGAATTCTATCGCCATCCCGATGATTCCCTCTCCTGATCGGATTTTCACATTTTCGTTCAAACCCTTATCATACCCCGCCCCCATCGAGAGGACGAACTCTCCCTCTTCATGAGGCGCGATGTAGAATACCATCCCCGCGTCAAAAAAGTTTTTTATCGACCGAACGGCAACAAAAGGCACATCGCCCCTACCGTCGAGTGAAGTGAGCTTCCTGATCACATCGGGAATGAGCACGTTGAAATGACCGAGCTTCTCCCTTTCCTCTTCAGATTTAAGAAGAGTCATACGGAGGCTTCCAAGCTCTCCCTTGAGCTCCGCCACCTCTTCCCGGAGGCCGGTCACTCCCTTTATGAATCTCATCTCCAGGCGGGATGCGGCCACAAAATAGCCCGCCACCGCTCCAATGACTATCCCCGCAAAAAATGTAAACCACGCAAATGCCATTCTCTTACCTTCCTTTTTCCCCTCTTGATCTTTTTCCCGGAGAGAGTTCACTCCCTTTCATGGTCTCGAATACTTTTGTAGCTCCCCTCGCGTTATCGATCACCATATCTGCCCCGTCCCGCCAACCGTCCCCTGAGACAAGGACTGTGAAAATCCCCAGGCTTTTCGCAGTCCTGATATTATCCACGAGGTCGTCAAAAAATACAATATTTTCTGCCACCTCTCCCAGGTGGGAAATGAGTTTTCTGAAGGGATAGATTCCCGGTTTCGCGAGAAAGTCCATAAAATGGATGTCGAGGACCTCCCTGAAACAGCTCTCCACTCCCAGAGAGGTGAGGACTCTCTCCGCGTAATCGGATGCTGCATTTGTGAAAACATATTTTTCAAATGGGATCGATTCGAGAATCTCCTTGAGCGCCTCATCCCTCGGAACCATTCCTTCCACATCGAGATCGTGGACATAGGAAAGGTAATCACACGGCTTTACTCCGTGGTTTATCATTAATCCCTTAAGCGTGGTCCCGTAAATTTTCAAGAATCCCTTCCGCACATTTCTCGCCGTTTCCCTGTCAACTTGAAGTGAATTCTTCACATAGTCTTCGATACGCCGGTCTATGATTCTCCACAGAGCGATCTCCCTTCCATAAAGGGTGTTGTCGAGGTCGAAGACAAATACTTTCCCCATCATTCGCCGCCTATATCCATGAATTCGAAAGCAACGGTGGGGGAACCTGAACTTCCGAACATTTCAAGATCCTTTCCCACTCCCGACACTCTCTTCATGAGTTCGAGAATATTCCCCGAAACCGCGAAGGTCCTCACGGGATAGGAGAGCTCTCCCTTCTCTATGTAAATACCCGACGCGCCAACGGAAAAATCTCCTGACACCGTATCAGCGGTGTGAATCCCCATGAATCCGGTCAGGAGAACACCCTTGTCCACCTCCGAAACGAGGGAATCCGCTTCATGGATCCCCGGCAAAATATATATATTGGAACTTCCGATCCCTGGAGGAGACGTGACGGCTCCTCTCCTCAAACTCCCCGATGATCCTGTAGCAAGCCTTTTTCCCCAGTATGAATCTGTCAGGAAGGATGTTAAGACCCCTTCATTTACGAGGGTGAGACGCTTTCCGGGAATCCCCTCTCCATCGAAAGGAGCAGATCCCGCACCCCCTGCCATGAGAGGATCATCTATCAGCGTAATATCCCTGGCAAAGATCTCTTTTCCCATAGAAGAGGCGACCATCGACTTTTTAAGTGCCACATTCTTGCCGTTAAAGGATGGAGAGAGCACTTCCAGGAGCTCAGTCATGGCGGAATTTTCGATCACCACGGGATATCTCCCCGTGGAAATCCTTTTCGCTCCAAGCATGCGGAGCGCCTTTCCCGCACCCTCGGCGCTTATTTTCTCCCGCTCTCCCCGCAGGCTCATGTATGTATCCTTGAAGGCAAATCCGAAGCCTGTCTCAGACTGCTCTTTTTCCTCCGCCACAGCATACACAAAGGCCATGTAAAGAGACCGCGAATACTCCCCCTCCACACCAAGGGAATTGAAAATATAAAAAGTGGAGAGGGATTCTCTGAGTGTCGCATAGCGCACATTTTTAATCCGCCTGTCAGTGTCCCGGGTTCCCTTTTCCAATGCTACTGCAAAATCAATTTTTTCCTGGAGAGACACCGGCTCTTCCTGGCACTCGTTTTCGAGAGGGCCATAGGTGAAGGGACCCTGAGGAAGAATTGCACAGACGTCCCTTTCCTTGCAGGTGGTGGCGAAAAGAGCCCCATCTACCATCGATTCGAGGGACACGGAGTCATCCGACATGGAGTAGGCGTACCCCATCCGCCCGTTTTTCAGCACCCTCAGGGCATAGGAGAGGGATTCGGATTCCGTCACGAAATTTTCCTTGAGCTCCTTCGCTTCCACGGAACTGTTCCGGGATGAGATGACAGCAACCTCGAGGGCTTCTGCCCCCTTTCCCGTGACGAGATCTTTTATCTTACAGGCCACTTTTTTCATCATCCCCTCCTCATGATAGGAGCTCACAGATTACCGCGGTCTCATCACAATCGGGAAATTTTACGCACTTGAGGCAGTCGGTCCATATTTTCTGGGGTAAAGATGACTTGTCCGCTTTCTCGAAATGAAACCGCTCAAAGAATTCCGGCCTGTAGGTAAGAGCAAAGAGTTTCGAAATTCCCAGTTTTTTTGCCTCTTCCACGCACCACTCCATCAGGAGCGATCCCGCTCCTTTTCCCCCGTACCCCTCCCTGACCGCCAGGGACCGGACCTCCGCAAGATCCTCCCACATCACATGGAGCGCACAGACCCCCACCACCTCCTCATCATCTACACAGACGGAATAGTCCCTGATATGTTCGTAGAGCTCCGCTAACGACCTTGGCAGAAGATCTCCTTTTTCCGCGAAGGTCCCTATGATCTTCATCATCGTGGGGACATCGCTGATTCTGGCTTTCCGCACTTTCATGGTCTGCTACCTCTCCAGGAGCATTTCCGCATAGTGTACCGCTTCTTCACTTATCTTTTCCCCCGATACCATCCTGGCAATTTCTTCCACCCGCTCTTCTCTCAAAAGGACATGTGCCCGGGTGTGTGTTCCCCCTTCCTTCACAATTTTTATATGGTGGTCCGCCAGGGCTGCGATCTGGGGAAGGTGTGTGATACAGATCCCCTGAGATGAAATTGAAAGATTTTTTAACTTTTCCCCCACCTTTTCCGCCATCTTTCCGCCAATCCCCGCGTCCACTTCGTCAAAGACGAGGGTACCGAACCTCCCCTTCGTAACGAGTGTGCTGTGAACCGAAAGCATGATCCGGGAGAGTTCCCCTCCCGAGGCAACCTCGGTCAGGGGGCCGACATCTACCGATGAATCGGGGGAGAAAAGAAACTCTACTTTCTCGAAGCCATATAAAGAGAGTTCTCCCTTCTTCTCGGGAAGGAGAGAAACGTGGAAGCGGGATCCTTTCATCCCCAGCTCCCCGAGTTCCTTTTCGACTGATTTTTCGAAGGGCCGGACCATTTTCTTCCGCCGCTCTGAGAGCTCCCCCGCAATGGCTGAGACCTCTTCCCTCTTTTTCAACACCTTCAACTCAAGCCTGGACATACGGTCTGATTCCCTGTCGATACCCTCTACTTCACATCCCTC
>CAZPLX010000043.1:0-9028 GCA_964587345.1 uncultured bacterium | reverse complement strand
ATGGGATGGAAGATCCGGTCGCGCACGCGTCGGGCACCTCATCGATTCCGCGCTGATTGAAGAAGGATCACAGAGGGAAGGGATCAGAGTACCTGATAAAGATATCAGAACTGAGATCGAAAAACTGAAAAAACAGATTCAAAGGTTCACAGAAAAAGAAATTTCTGTAACGATTCACGAAATCAGGCGGCCAGAACTCTGCGCACTCCTCGTTGCCGAACATGTGGCCAACCAGTTGGTGAGAAGAGTGGCTTTCAGGAGGGCTTTGAAGAAGGCGATGATTAACACCATGAAGTATGGGGCTCTCGGTATAAAAGTTTCTGTGGCAGGACGGCTCGGAGGGTCAGAGATTGCAAGAACACAGTGGCAGAGGGAAGGAAGAGTTCCCCTCCACACGCTCCGTGCGGATATCGATTATGGGTACGCTGTTGCGAAAACAACCTATGGGGTCATCGGGGTAAAGGTGTGGATCTACAAAGGGGAAATCTTTGACAACACAAAAGGGACGGAAAACTAGAATCAGGAGAGTTCGATGCTTGCTCCCAAGAGAATAAAATACAGGAAACGGATGAAGGGCCGCATGAGGGGAAAAGCTCAGACAGGGAACTATGTGGCTTTTGGAGATTCTGGAATGAAGGCCCTTGAAGCGAGCTGGATTACTGCAAGGCTAATAGAGTCGGCGCGAATCGCCATAACACGGCATGCGAAAAAGGGGGGGAACCTATTCATAAGGATTTTCCCCGACAAACCGATCACGAAGCAGCCGGCTGAGACGAGGATGGGAATGGGAAAAGGGTCTCCCGAATACTGGGTTGCCGCGGTGAAACCGGGAAGGATCATGTATGAAATTCTCGGAGTGCCGGAAGATGTTGCGAGGGAAGCTTTCAGAAGAGCTTCTCACAAACTTCCCATTAAAGTGAAATTTGTGAAGAGGGAGGGGTGATTATGAAGTCTGCTGAGTTACGGGACCTGTCCCTTGCTGAACTTCTCGAGAAGGAGAGAGAACTTGAAGAGGAGCTGTTCAGGTTGAAGATAAAAAGATTTACCTCTCAGATCGAGAACAAGATGCTTCTCCGCACCAGAAAAAAAGTTCTTGCAAGAGTGAAGACTATCATCACGGAAAAGAGATGTGTGAAAGAGGAAAATACTTAAAAGGTGGTCAGGTCCATGGCAGAACCGTATAGAGGATTGAGGAAGAGCCGCGTTGGAATAGTCGTGAAGGACAGAATGGATAAAACGGTGCTCGTACAGGTGGAGCGGACGGTCATGCACCCACGGTACAAAAAATATGTGAGAAGACGTGCCAAGTACATGGCCCATGATGAACGAGGGGAGTATCGTGTAGGCGACCGGGTAGAGATAATGGAAACGAGGCCTCTTTCCCGTCATAAGAGATGGCGAGTCCTTAAGCTTATCGAGAGACCGGAGATCAAATAAACAATCCTGGAGTAGTGTCATGATACAGATGCAAACAATTCTCGACGCGGCGGATAATTCGGGTGCAAAAAAGCTCTACTGCATAAAGGTCCTTGGAGGATCCCGCAAGAGGTACGCCTATCTGGGAGATATTATTATCGTAAGCGTAAAGGAGGCCCTTCCCAACAGCAAGGTGAAAAAAGGGGATGTCATGAGGGCTGTCGTGGTGAGAACCGCAAAAGAGGCAAGACGGGCCGATGGAACCTATGTGAAGTTCGACACAAACTCCGCTGTCCTGATTAACAACCAGGGAGAACCGATCGGAACAAGGATTTTCGGACCTGTGGCGAGAGAACTGAGAAGGAAAAAATTCATGAAAATCATTTCATTAGCTCCAGAAGTGCTGTGAGGAAGGTGGATCAATGACACAGGTAAAATCAAAAGTGAGAAAACATGACATCGTGAAAGTCATCAAGGGGAGAGATAGGGGAAAAATAGGAAAAGTGGTTAAGGTGACGATCGGAAACGCGAGAGTGGTAGTGGAAAAAGTAAACATGGTGAAGCGCCACGTTCGCCCCAGCAACACCAATCCCCAGGGGGGGATCGTCGAAAAAGAAAATTCCATCCCCATCGCGAACGTTATGGTCATGTGCGATAAATGTAACGCCCCAACACGCGTTGAGTACAGGTTCACCGATGGAGGGGAGAAGTTTCGCCACTGCAAACATTGCGGTGAGATCATCGAGGCGAAAAAGAAATAGTCGCGAGGAATAGTAATGAAGCCTAGATTGATGGAGACGTATAAGTCCGAGATCAAACAGAAGTTGATTGCGAAGTTTAGCTACGGGAACGAAATGGAGGTTCCGCGCCTGTCTAAGGTGGTGGTGAATATGGGCCTTGGGGAAGCTCTTCAGAATATTAAACTCCTCGATTCTTCAGTGGAAGAAATTGGTGTTATTACGGGACAAAGGGCGGTGATCACCAAGGCGAGACGCTCCATTTCCAATTTCAAACTGAGAGAGGGGATGCCCATTGGAGCTAAGGTGACCCTTCGTGGAGAGAGAATGTTCCACTTTGTCGACAAGCTCTTCAACATCGGCCTCCCGAGAGTGAGAGATTTCAAGGGAGTATCTCCAAAAGGGTTTGATGGGAGGGGAAACTACACTTTCGGGATAAGGGAACAGATCATTTTCCCGGAGATTAACTATGACAAGATTGAAAAGATCAAAGGGATGAATATTACATTTGTGACTACAGCGAAGAATGATGAAGAAGCACACGAATTTCTCAAACTTCTCGGGATGCCATTCCGCGAGTAAAGGAGGGATCATTGGCAAGGAAAGCCCAGATCGAAAAAATGAAAAGGGAACCAAAGTTCCCTGTGAGAAAGAAGAACCGGTGCAGGAGATGTGGACGGTCAAGAGGATATTACAGAAAATTCGGTATATGCAGAATATGTCTAAGAGAACTGGCCCTCCAGGGAGAACTCCCGGGAGTCAGAAAGGCGAGCTGGTAAGGAGAAAAAGATGCCTGTGAACGATCAGATAGCAAATATGCTGACCCGTATTCGAAACGCCCAGATGGCGAAGAAAAAGGTTGTGGAACTCCCCTCTTCCAATATGCTTGTCTCCATCGCAGCCATCCTGAAAGAGGAGGGGTATATCGAGAATTTCAGGTATATAGAAGATAAAAAACAGGGGATCCTGCGAGTGGGTCTCCGTTTCAACCAGTCGTACGGCTATGCCATCACCGGCCTGAAAAAGGTGAGCACTCCTGGAAGACGGGTCTATTCAGGGAAAACTGAGCTTCCGGTAGTAAAAAGAGGCTACGGAATAAGTATCATCTCCACTTCCCGGGGAATTTTGACAGGTGACAAGGCGAAAGAGCTCGGTGTGGGTGGCGAAGTGCTCTGCGAAATCTGGTGAAGAGAGGGAACGTATGTCCAGAATAGGGAAAATTCCTATTGAAATACCAAAAGGTGTCAAGGTTAATGTAGCGGGATTAAGGGTCACGGTTACAGGCAAACTTGGTACTCTCAGCCGGGAAATCAGCGATATTATTGATCTCAAAGTGGGAGAAAGGGCTATCGAGGTGGTGAAAAAGGCTGAAACGAAGAGAGCGAAAACCTTCCATGGATTAACGAGGAGTCTTGTATTCAATATGGTGGAAGGAGTGTCGAAGGGGTTCGAAAAAATTCTTGAAATCCATGGGGTAGGGTACAAGGCAGAAGTAAAAGGGAAGGACCTTCATCTCGTCCTCGGTTATTCTCATCCCATTATATTTCCCATTCCTGAGGGAATTTCCATTGCCGTTGAAGAGAGGAACACTGTCATGAAGATCTCGGGCTACGATAAGGAAATGGTGGGCCTGGTGGCAGCGAAGATCAAGGCATTCAGGAAACCGGATGTGTATAAGAACAAGGGAATTCGGTATCGTGGAGAGCGACTGATCAAAAAAGCCGGGAAAGCGGTGGGGAAATAAAAGATCAGAATAGGGAAAGGAGTTGTCCATATGGCTCTAAAGGATAAAAAAAGAGAGTTGCGAGAAAGGCGGAAAAGGAGCATCAGGAAGAAAGTGTCGGGTTCGACCGGGAGGCCCCGCCTCTCGGTCTTCAGGAGTTCAAAGCATATATATGCCCAGATTATTGACGACTCAATGGGGGCAACCCTGGTCTGTGCATCTACTCTGACCAAAGAGGTCAGGGAGAAGGTGAAGGGGACGAAGAAGACTGAAGCTGCAAAAATTGTGGGAGAGGTGGTCGCGAAAATGGCGATCGAAAAAGGAGTCACACGAGTCGTGTTCGACAGAAACGGGTTCATGTACCATGGACGGGTACGCGCACTTGCTGAAGGTGCAAGGGAAGGTGGGCTCGTTTTTTAGAGAAATAGTGAGAGGAGGAGTACCTTTGCCAAAAAAAATCAGTTCTGAAGGGCTCGATTTGAAAGAGAAAATCGTTCATATCGGGCGAGTTGCAAAAGTTGTGAAGGGCGGGAAGCGGTTCAGTTTCAACGCCCTCGCCGTGGTTGGAGACGGGAACGGTATCGTTGGTTTCGGAATGGGAAAAGCCAACCAGGTCCCCGAGGCGATAAGAAAGGCCGTTGAAAGGGGCAAGAAAAACCTTGTGAAAATCCCTCTCGTTGAAGGAACTATTCCCTACGAATCCCTCGGCATATTCGGGGCGAGCAAGATCGTGTTGAAACCGGCCTCCCCTGGCACAGGAGTGATTGCCGGTGGAGCGGTCAGGGCGGTTGTTGAGTCGGCAGGGATCAAAGATATTCTCACAAAATCTCTGGGGAGCAATAATCCCCATAATCTTATTCGGGCATGCATCAACGGGTTGACAGAGATTAAAGACCCTTCTTCCATCGTTGCCTTCAGAAAGTTTGGTAAGGAAGAGGTGAACTGATGGGAACCGATTTAAAAATCACTCTTGTGAAAAGCCTAATCGGGAGGACAGAAAGGCAGCGGAGAGTTGTGAAGGGGCTCGGTCTTGGAAAAATGCACAGTTCCGTGATCAAGAAGGACACTCCTGAGATAAGGGGCATGATTGGGAAGATTAACTTCATGCTTCATGTGGAAGAGTTAGAGCAGTCATAGGAGAAAGGGCTGATGAAATTACACGAATTGAAACGTGCGAATGGATCTGTGAAGGAGAGAAAGAGGATAGGCCGGGGAGCGGGGTCTGGTACCGGGAAAACCTCAGGAAGAGGGCACAAAGGACAGGGGTCCCGATCGGGCGGGAAGGTTCCCAGGGGATTTGAGGGAGGCCAGATGCCTCTCCAGAGGAGAGTGCCCAAACGGGGTTTTACAAATATATTTAAGAAACAGTACTCCATCGTAAACATAGCTGATCTTCATGTGTTCAACGAAGGCGATAGTGTGGACATCCCTGCTCTATTGCAGAGAGGGATCGTCAAGAATGTGAAGGATGGAGTGAAATTACTTGGAAACGGAACAATCGACAAGAAGCTTTCTGTGAAGGTTACGAAGGCATCTTCTTCCGCAATCGATAAGATCACGGCAGCGAAAGGCACGGTGGAGGTGGCTTAAAGTGGCAGGAGGTTTTCAGAATATCACAAAAATCCCGGAGCTTCGGAAGCGACTCCTTGCCACTGCGGGATTTCTCCTCATATACAGGTTGGGGGCTCACGTACCCACACCCGGCATCGACACGGCTGCCCTCTCGGCATTTTTTGCTAAGCAGAGCGGAACCCTTTTCGGATTAATAGACATGTTCTCCGGAGGTGCCCTTCAGAGGCTTTCTGTCTTTGCACTGGGAATCATGCCCTACATCAGTGCCACAATTATTCTACAGCTTCTCACAGTCGTGATGCCATCGCTTGAAAAGTTGTCAAAAGAGGGAGAAGCTGGACACAAAAAAATCAATCAGTATTCCCGGTACGGGACGGTGTTGTTGAGTGTCATCCAGGCACTTGGCATCTCGATCGGACTCGAAGGGATGCAGGTGGGGCCATCCGCATCTGTAGTCTACCATCCAGGTTGGTCGTTCCGGCTCCTCACCGTACTCACGCTCACTACGGGAACAATATTCATCATGTGGATCGGGGAGCAGATTACCGAGAGAGGAATTGGAAACGGCATATCTCTCATCATTTTCGCAGGTATCGTGGCACGGATGCCCAGCGCCCTCGTGAGAACATTCCGTTTGTTGAAGGCAGGGGAACTTGGCCTCTTCATTCTCCTCTTCTTAGCTCTTGTCATGATTGTTGTCGTTGCGATTATTGTCTACTTCGAGAAGGCCCACCGACGTATTCCCATCCAGTATGCGAGGAGGGTCGTGGGCAGGAAAGTGTATGGAGGGCAGAGTACCCATCTTCCTTTGAAGGTGAACACTGCAGGTGTTATTCCTCCAATATTCGCGTCTTCCATTCTCCTCTTTCCCGCAACCCTGGCGAACTTTATTCCTCACCCGCTCACGAAGACCATTTCTTCTCTTCTCATGCCAGGAAGGATTGTGTATGAAGGACTCTATGTGATCCTTATCATATTCTTCTGTTATTTTTACACTGCCGTTACGTTCAATCCCGTCGACGTGGCAGACAACATTAAGAAGTACGGGGGTTACATCCCGGGGATTAGACCTGGAAAAAGAACTGCTGAATACATCGATAACGTTTTGACACGCATTACACTTGGTGGTGCTATCTACGTGTCGGTCATCTGTGTTCTTCCGTCAGTTCTCATCAACCGTTTCAATGTTCCCTTCTACTTCGGCGGAACGGCCCTTCTCATTGTTGTCGCAGTTGCTATGGATACGGTTCAGCAGATTGAAAGCCATCTTCTCATGAGACATTACGATGGATTTTTGAAAAAAGGAAAAGGAAGAGGGAGGAGGTAATTCAGATGACAGGGATCATATTTTTAGGCCCTCCGGGTGCGGGAAAAGGTACCCAGGCAAAAATGATGGTTGACAGATACGGGATCCCCCAGATTTCTACAGGGGATATGCTGAGACAGGCGGTGAAGGAAGGGACCGAACTCGGGAAGAAGGCGAAAGAATACATGGATAGAGGGGATCTCCTTCCCGATGAGGTTGTGATAGGAATAGTGAGGGAAAGACTTGGAAAAGCAGATTGTGACGGAGGGTTTATCCTTGATGGGTTCCCGCGGACAATACCCCAGGCAGACTCACTGGAGAGCGTGGTAGAGGATATGGGTAAGGAGATAGGGTACGTGATCTCCCTCGAGGTGGACGATGATGAATTGATTGATCGTCTCTCGGGAAGGAGAACGTGCAAACAGTGTGGTGCCATGTACCATGTTTCCTTCAATCCTGTGAAGGTGGAAGGGGCCTGTGATAAGTGTGGAGGGGAAATATACCAGCGGGACGATGATAGGGAAGGGACTATTAAAAACAGGTTGTCTACATACAAAGAGCAGACGGAACCTCTCATCAGTTATTACAACGGAAGAGGTTCCCTCTCACGGATAGAGGCAAAAGGCGATATCGAGGAGATATTCGGGAACATTTCTTCCCTCTTAGACGGAGAGTGATGGTAACACTTAAGAGCACACAGGAAATCGAAAAGTTACGGAAGGCGAACAGGCTTGTTGCTGAATTTTTTTCGGAAGTGGGAGATATTATCGAGGCAGGAATATCTACGTACGAACTGGAGGCGGCATCAGATCGCTTTCTTGAAGAACACAACGTGGAGTCTGCCTTCAAAGGATACATGGGCTACCCGGCGAATTTGTGCGTGTCTGTGAACAGCGAAGTGGTTCACGGAATTCCAAGGAAGGACAAGATTCTCAAAGGGGGAGACATCGTAAGCATCGATTTTGGGTTGAAAGCGGATGGATTTTTCGGCGATTCGGCGAAGACATTTCCCGTGGGGAAAGTTTCCAATGATGCGATCAAGCTTATGGACACAACAGAAGAGGCGCTCTCCCTTGGGATAGAGGCGGCGAAAAAGGGGAATCGTCTTTTTGATATTGGTTGGACAGTCCAGCGGCACGTAGAAAATAACGGCTTTTCCGTTGTAAGAGATTTTGTGGGGCACGGCATAGGTCGGAAGCTTCACGAGGAACCTCAGGTCCCCAATTTTGGGGAAAAGGGACGGGGGATTAAACTTCTCCCCGGGATGGTCCTTGCCCTTGAACCCATGGTGAATGAGGGAACTTACGAGGTGAGAGTAAAAAACGATGGATGGACAGTGATCACCTTGGACGGGAAATTGTCGGCCCATTTCGAACATACCGTGGCAATCACTGAAAACGGACCAATGGTCCTGAGTGAACTTTAGGGAGCGTTATGGCAAAAGAAGAAGCGATAGAGGTTGAAGGTACGGTAACAAAGCTTTTACCAAATGCAATGTTCAGGGTGAAACTGGAGAATGACATAACTATTCTTGCCCATATTTCAGGGAAGATGAGGATGCATTTCATTAAAATTCTTCCCGGCGACAAGGTAACGGTTCACATGTCTCCCTACGATCTTACCAGGGGGAGAATCGTGTACAGAACGAAAGGCTGAGGTGAAACATGAAAGTGAGGGCTTCCGTTAAGAAAATTTGTGTTAAATGTAAGATAGTAAAGAGAAAAGGTGTTGTAAGAGTTATTTGCATCAACCCTAAACACAAGCAGAGACAGGGGTAAAAGGAGGGACCATTGGCACGCATCGCAGGAGTCGACTTACCAAAGGCGAAAAAGATTGACGTAGCCCTGACCTATATATATGGGATCGGTCACAAAACTTCGGAACTTATCCTCGATAACGCGGGAGTTGACCCGACGGTGAAGGTCAAGGATTTAACGGAGGATCAAATCGCGAAAATTCGCGAAGTCATTGATAGTTCCTACAAGGTTGAAGGAGATCTGAGAAAAGATATCGCCATGAACATCAAGAGGCTCATGGACCTCGGATCCTATCGGGGTTTGAGGCACCGGAAAGGACTCCCTGTGAGGGGTCAACGGACTCACACCAACGCAAGGACAAGAAAAGGTCCAAGGAAGTCGGTTATCGGCAAGAAGAGGGAAAGATAAGAAAAGATCAATACAGGGATTCCTGGAGGAAAAATGGCACGGCCGAAAAGAGGCAAAAAGAGGATAAAGAAAAATATTCCCACAGCAATTGCTCACATCAAAGCAACCT
>CAZPLX010000042.1:0-9144 GCA_964587345.1 uncultured bacterium | reverse complement strand
GCCCTGCTCCCATACTGGCGAGGGCATTGTCCAGAAGAAGGGTGTTCGGGAGACACGCCATGTCACTCCGGGCAAGCCAGGTCTTGTACATTCCGTTGTCAAGGGCGACGATCCCCTCAGGCGGCATGACCTCTCTCACATCGGAAACGATTTTCTGGGGAAGAGGAGGGTAGGATTCATCGTGGATCTTTTCCACGAGGTGTTCTTCAAGAAATGCTTTTATCTTTAAAAAGTAGGTAAAGTCCCAGTGGGATTGTGGCCGAATTCTCTCCTTGATGTTCCAGAGTCCATTCGCGATGTCACCCACCACTTCCAGTTGAGGGAAGTAGATCTCGCTCACCTGGGCGGAGGAAAAATTGATATGAATTACCTTGGTGCCCGCTCTCTCCATGTAGAAGGGGGGCTTTTCGATAATATCGTGCCCCACGTTAATAATGAGGTCGGCCCTGCTGATAGCGCAGTGGAGGAAATCGCTGTCAGAAAGAGCTGCCGTTCCAAGGAAGAGGGGATGGGTTTCATCGAGGACTCCCTTGCCCATCTGAGTGTTGAAAAAGGGGATCTTTGTTTTTTCCACGAGTTCCTCGAGCATCTTCGAGATAACTTTTCGGTTTGCCCCCGCTCCGACCAGCAAGAGAGGGCGCTTCGCCCTTTCGATCATCGCAACGGCGGCTGAGATGGCTTTTTCTTCAGCCACCGGCCTCCTTGCGTGGGAGACGGGAAGAGGTTGCTTATCAGTACTTTCAATAGCAATGTCTTCGGGAAGTTCCAGGTGAACGGCTCCCGGTCTTTCCTCCTCTGCACGGCGGAAAGCTTCTCTCACGAGAGAGGGGATTGAATCTCCGCTCACGATCTGCTTGTTGTATTTTGTGACAGGGTTCATCATCTCCACTGTGTCGACGATCTGGAATTCCCCCTGCTTGCTCACACGGATCGGTTTTTGTCCGGTGATCATTATCATGGGCATGCCCCCGAGTTCCGCAAAGGCGGCGGCGGTGACGAAGTTTGTGGCTCCCGGCCCTACAGTGGAGAGGCATACACCGGTTTTTCCCGTGAGTCTTCCCTGGGTAGCAGCCATAAAACCTGCCGCCTGTTCATGTCTTGTCACGATGAAGGTGATGTGTGATTTTCTCAATGATTCGAGAAATTGGAGATTTTCTTCCCCGGGGACGCCAAATACATACTCGACCCCCTCATTCTCTAAAGCTCGTACGAACAGATCGGACGCGTTCATCACTACAGGCACCTCCTTTACTTGGACTGCCCACTAGTAGGATTACAGAAAAAGAAAACTGTTTCATCCTCCGGGGGACACTATTCCGGGAGGCGATGGTTCTCGTGAATAAATAATCCGCCCCCTTCTTTCCGTTACCTTCACTATTTACTACACTATAGTATAGTGCTGAGCCTAAAGGTTTCCTTACAGGAGGAGGGATGGGATACGAGGAGAGGTGTGAAAGGGTCGAAACTCTCGCGGGGCTCCTCGAGAGAAAGGGGGAAGAACTGGCGAAGATCGCCTCGGCGGAACTTCACTTTGCCATCAAAGATTGTCGGAAAGAGGTGGAGATCACAGTCGAGAGACTCAGAATGTTCAGAGAGGCATCTCCTCTCCTTTCTCAGAGGAAACCTCTCGCGGGCACTGACTCTAAAGTAGCCCTCATGCTCTCCTACAACGGGAGCGCATGGCTTAACACGGCCATCACTTCGATCTACATGGTAGGAAACAGGGTGTCCGTAAAGTTTGCGTCACGGGGGTCGAAAGTGAGGAAATTTACCGAGTCCTTATACAGGCCACTCTTCGGAGATCGGGTAACCTTCTCCCAGAGGGGAGGAAAAGCATTTATTGAGGAGTCACTCAAGGACCCCGATGTGCACTCGGTTGTCGTATTCGGTTTTGACGAAAACATCCTTCCCTACGAAGACACCTTCAGGAAATCGGGGAAAAAGATGGTATTTGAAGGCCCGGGACAGGACCCTTTCATCGTCTTTCCCGATGCGGATATGGATCTGGCACTCCAGGATCTCATGGCGGCGAAGTTCATGTATTCAGGACAGACGTGCACGGCCCCCAAAAGGATATTTATTCACAGGGATGTGTATGAAGAGTTTCTGGAAAGGTTTGTGGAAAAAGTTTCCAGGCTCAAAGTAGGGGACCCCGAAGGTGAAGACACGGATGTCTCTCCAGTCGTGAGCACTCTCGCAGTGGATAGAATAAAGAGACAGTTGAGGGATGCTGTGTCAAAAGGAGCCAGGCTCCTTTTCGGGGGGAGTGTAGAGGGTTCTCTTATCCACCCCACCGTGGTCTCGAACGCGACAGATGACATGCTCGGAATGAGGGAGGAGGTATTTGGACCCGTTGCCTTCACCTCGTCCTTTAGTAACCTTGAAGAGGTTCTTTGCCGATCAAAAGATCACAAATATGGGCTTAGGGCGGCGCTTTTCGGAGGGGAAGACGCGGAAACGGGGGCCAAATCATTGAAGGGGGAGCACTACTGCCACCCCGTGACAGGCTATACCTTCGGAAAGTTCGGAACGGTTGCGTGCAACCAGACGCGGGGGGAATCGTGGAGGGGAGCCTTTGTGACCAAGCCTATCGGGGGCTACGGATATTCAGGGTGGATATGGGAAACAGTCGGGGAAGCTTTTAGAATGAAGCAGGGACCAAAGCTTTTAAGCGTGGAAACCTCGTCCGGGCCTCGAGTTACCCCAAAATCTTTAGACTGAGTGAAGAGAAGACTCCTCAAATGAATTCACCTGTGAGAAGAGCACAGGAGACCCTACCCTCTTTTTTTACCCTTTATTATTCACTTTAAAAAACGGGAAATTATGTCGATATGTGAGTGAGGGGCTGTGCCCCCTGTATGTCTTGAGTATTAACGGGAATGAGGACGGACTGCATGACCGGAGAAAAGGGAGTTCATATCCCCGTGGGGAAGAAAGAAGAAGGAGCTATGCTCGGGAGGCTCGGGATGAATCTCCTCGTCTGGTTTCTCCTCTTGTCCCTTGTCCCTTTGAGTATCGTGGGCATTATCAGTTACCAGAAGGCGAAAAAAAGCCTGTATGATCAGGCTTTGAATTCTCTTTCCGTAGCTACAAAGCTGAAGACTGCCTACATCCATTCCTATATTACCCACGTGGAAACGGAACTCACCCTCCAATCGATGCTCAATTCCAACAAGCGATTCCTGAATCTCGTTTCCCGTTCTTTCCGGGCGAGCGAGATGCCTCTCACACAGTTTGTGAAGAGCGATACGTGGGAAATGGTCACTGAATTTGACAGCAGGGATTTGAGAGCCTATGAGGTTGGCCAGGAAATAGACGACCTCATCTTCCTCGACAATGAGGGAAATATTCTCTATACGACACAGGGCGAGAAGGATCTCGGAACGAACATTTTTTCCGGAGAGTATGCGGGCACACGCCTTGGCAAGGCGTGCAGGGATGCGTTGGAAAAGAAAGATATGGTCTACTCTGACATCGAACGTTACCCTCCCATTTTCAACGATCTGGCCTATTTTCTCGTGAACCCCATCCTTGGAAAAGATAAAAAGCCTCTAGGCATTCTCGCTTTCAGGCTTTCCCTCGCGAAAATAGATAAGATTCTCAAGGATCAAACAGGCCTGGGAAAGTCAGGGGAGACCTACCTGGTGGGAAAAGACTTTCTTATGCGTTCAAATTCGAGGTTTTTAAAGGATGACACGATCCTCTCAATGAGAGTTGATTCAACACTTACGAAAAACTGGGTGCTCCATCTGGGGGAAAAAAGAGAAGGAGAGAAAACAGGGAAGCCCGGCGGGGGATCAGGAACAGGGGCGGGAATTTACGAGAACTACCGTGGGGAAAAAGTGGTGGGAATGTATGAAACGCTGAAAATAGCCGGAACGGACATGGCGGTTATCGGGGAAATCGGCGTGAGAGAGGCATTTGCCCCTGCGAAAAGTCTGGGAGAGATCATGGCTATCCTTCTCGCAGTGACGGGCCTTGTCGTTCTCCTGATCTCGGTGATTCTTACCCGGAAAATTGTCGACCCTGTCCGGAGGCTCTCCGATTGGGCGAGGAGAGTGGCTTCAGGAAACCTTTCTGTCGAGGAGATAAAGACACCTGACAACGAGATAGGAAATCTTTACTCATGCTTTATTGAGCTGGTTCGATCATTCCAGGAAGTGGCGGACGTATCCGAAGGAATCTCAAAAGGGAATTTCAGCCGAACCCTCACCATCAGATCTGATCAGGATATCCTCGGAGAGTCGGTAAACATGATGTGTGAAAATCTAAGGGACCTTGTGAATAAGGCAAATATGATCTCCGCAGGAGAGCATTCCATCAAAATGACCCCCCTTTCAGAGGATGATGAACTCGGAGTTGCTCTCTACAATATGACGGAGACCCTCAAAGAGACGATCGAGGAAAACAGGCGGCAGAACTGGCTGAAGAGTGGAAAATCGGGGGTAAACGATGCGATTCGGGGAGAACCAGCCCTCGAAACTCTGGGAGAGAAGGTAGTGAAATATATTGTCGAATACCTGAACGCACAGATGGGAGCCCTTTACGTGAGAGATAACGAAGATTGTTTCACCCTTTGCGGTTCATATGCCATGTCACAGGGGACCGCCCCGGCAAGACATTTCGAGTCTGGTGAAGGCCTGGTGGGGCAGGTTGCGAAGGATGGGGAAATGAGGGTGCTTTCCAATCCGGAAGGGGATGAGGGAAGTGTGAGAACAGGGTTTATGAATATTCATCCCTCTTCGGTTCTTTTAAGCCCCCTCAAAACTGGAGATGATGTGAGAGGGGTGATAGAAATTGCGTCCACGGAAAAGTTTTCCGACAGAGAGATAGAGTTTATCACCCGTATAGGAGAGAGTATAGCGATCGGTATCGCCTCTTCGATGTCACGGGAGAAGATGAAGGATCTTCTTGGCAAAACCCAGAAGCAGGCAGTTGAACTGCAGGGGAGGGAAGAGGATTTGGGCATAAAGAACAGGGAACTGGAAGAGCAGACCCGAGCCTTAAAGCTTTCGGAAGAGCGGCTCCAGTCCCAGCAGGAAGAACTTAGACAGATCAACGAGGAACTGGAAGAACAGACGATGGCCCTTAAGGAATCGGAAATACACCTCCAGAAAAAACAGGAAGAGTTGAAAAGGGCAAATCGCGATCTCATGGAGAGAGCAGAGGTTCTCGAGACTCAGAAGGAGGAAATTCGGAAGATCAACGAGGATATTGAAAAAGCCCACCGGGTGGTGGAGGAAAAAGCTAAGGCCCTCGAACTCTCCGGAAAGTACAAATCGGAATTTCTGGCGAACATGTCTCACGAATTACGCACTCCTTTGAACAGCATAATAGTCCTCTCTCAGCTCTTAGGAGAGAACAAGGAGGGAACCCTTTCTCATACACAGGTGGAGTTTGCCCATACGATCCACGGTGCATCGAAGGACCTTCTCTCCCTGATCAACGATGTCCTCGACCTGTCGAAAGTCGAGGCGGGAAAGATGGATCTGGATATCGAACGGGTGAGCCTTATGGAATTCGCTTCCCGTATGGAGATGCTTTTTGGCCAGGTTGCGGTGAGTAAAGGTATCTCTTTCGATATGGTAGTCGAAACGGGGATTCCCGAATGGATTGAAACGGACAGGGGGAAAGTTGAACAGATTGTGAAGAACCTCCTCTCAAATGCCTTTAAATTTACCGGGGAGGGAGGGGTAACAGTGACCCTTCGAAAAACCCCTGGTGTGGAGTCCTCCGTGACTATTTCCGTCGCGGATACGGGGATCGGCATCGCGGAAAAGAAGCTGCAGGTTATTTTTGAAGCTTTTCAGCAGGAGGATGGCGGAACGAGCAGGGAGTACGGGGGGACGGGCCTGGGGCTCTCAATTTCTTTAAAACTGGCAAAACTCCTTGGAGGGGATCTTTCCGTGCAGAGTGAGAAGGGCAGGGGATGCGAATTTATTCTTGCTCTTCCCGAGAGGTTTAAGGGGATGAATGAAGAATTGCGCACTGAAGAGAAAACCTCTCATGGGGAGGGGGAGGGAGAAAATGAGGCGAGAAGAGTCCTGGTGGGAGAGCAGCCCCTGAGAGACGACAGGAACGTGATCTCTGAGGGTGACTCCGTACTCCTGATGATCGGCTTTCTCCGGGAGGATTCCCGCTTACTCCTCCATGAGGGGAGGAGTAGGGGATATATGTGCCTTATCGCGGAAGATGGAGTGGCAGGAGAGCATTTTGCGGATTTTTACACCCCTTCCGGCATTGTAATCAACCTTGATATGGAAGGGGAAGATGGGATGGCCCTTCTTCACACACTGGGGAATTTGGATTCTCTTGATCATGTTCCTCTTGTCTGTGTGTCTGAAACGGAGGGGGAAGAGGAAGCCCTGGCAAAAGGGGCAAAGGGATGGATTGGAAGTGAAAATATGAGGAAGGACGTTGAACCGCTCTTCGGGCTTCTTAAAAAAAGGTCTTCTTCCCTGCAGGTGAGAATTCTTGGAGACAGAGATATAGGGAGGTCAGTATCTGAACTGCTGGGAAACGGGGAACTCACTGTTTCTTACGAGGGCCCTCTCGATACAGGTGCTTCCCACTGCGGATGGCAGAGCGTTGATTGTCTTATCCTGGCTCCTCTCCCCGGAAGGGATGATCTCTCCTGCTATCTCCAGAAGTTCGAGGCGGAATTTCCAGACATAAATACTCCCACAATAGTCTATTCCTCAGGAGGGATTGACGGGAAGGGGAGTAAAAAAATAGACGGATTATCATCCCCACGCAGGGTAAGGGTGTGTACATCTCCAGAAGAGTTGCAGGGCCTTTTCTTACACCGGGGCAGTTTCCCCGATAATGGGGGAAGTCCTCTATTTGAGGGCAAAACGGCTCTTGTCGTTGATGATGATATGAGAAACGTCTTTGCTCTCACAAGCCTTCTCGAAAGGGAGGGAATGCGGGTAATAATCGGTAAGGATGGAAGGGAGTCCCTCGAGTGCATTCGAAAAAATCCTGAAACAGATATCGTGCTCATGGATATCATGATGCCCGAAATGAACGGCTTTGATGCGATTTGCGAAATTAGGAAAGAAGAGCGCTTTGAAAAACTTCCCATTATTGCAGTAACTGCGAAGGCCATGAAGGGAGACAGGGATAAGTGCATCAAAGGGGGGGCTGATGATTATTTGGCGAAACCCGTGGACAACAGGAAACTCCTGTCAATTATGAAAGTGTGGCTCAATAAATGAAAGATATCACACTCCCAAAAGAAGAGATAGAAATGAACCTGCTCCTCGAGGCAATCTATTTAAGGTACGGGTACGATTTCAGGCAATATTCTCCGTCGTCTCTTTCACGGAGGCTCAAGAGAAGGTTGCTCCTTTCAGGGCTTGAAAACCTGACCCAGGTACAGGAGAGAGTGCTCCACGACCCTTCATTTTTCAAAACCCTCATTCTCGATTTTTCCATCAATGTTACAGAGATGTTCAGAGACCCCTCTTTTTTCCTCGCAATGAGAAGAGATCTGATCCCCACCCTGAGAGATCTTCCTTTCGTCCGCATATGGCATGCGGGGTGTGCATCAGGAGAGGAGGTCTATTCGATGGCGATCATGCTCATGGAAGAGGGCATCTATGATAAAACCCTCATTTATGCCACCGATTTCAACAATATGGTGTTGACGAAGGCAAAAGAGGGTGGCTTTCCCATGAGTAGAATGGAAAAGTATGAGAAAAATTATAAGAAGGCAGGGGGAAAAACTTCCCTTGAGGACTATTGCACAATCAATGGGGAAGAAGCTTTCCTCGACCTTTCCCTGAAGGGAAATATAGTATTTGCGGACCACAACCTTGCCACAGATTCCGTGTTCAACGAGATGAACCTGATCGTGTGCCGGAATGTCCTCATCTATTTTAATGGGGAACTTAAAAACCGGGTTTTGAAACTCTTCAGGGAGAGCCTCGGCGATGAAGGATTTCTCTGCCTGGGTTCGAAAGAATCTGTAGAATTTTCCGATTATGGGGAAGATTTCGTGGAGGTAAACGAGAAGGAGAGGATTTTTAAAAAGAAAGAGGTGGAAGAGGATGGCAGATACTGGTGGTCTCCTTCCAGGATATGATGCCCTCGTTGTAGGTGTATCCACGGGGGGGATCAATGCTCTCCGGAAAATTGTTCCTTTTCTTTCAGTCAGGTTGCGGCTTCCTGTAATCGTTGTCCAGCACCTTCATCCTGAGGGAAGAAACTACCCGGTCAGGGCACTGAGGGGTCTTTCTGCACTGCGTGTCAAAGAGGCGGAAGATGGGGAAATTGCTGTGCCGGGGCATGTGTACATCGCCCCACCGGGCAAGCATCTCCTGGTGAAAAATGGGGGAATGCTCACCTTCTTTAGAGGCAGGCCCGTGAATTTTGCCCGCCCATCGATAGACCTGCTCTTTGCAGCGGCATCCCGGGTGTACGGGGAGCGTCTCATGGGATTGATCCTTACGGGGGCTAACAAAGATGGGAGCCTCGGTCTTAAAAGGGTGGGTGAGCGGGGCGGACTCACCTTGGTGCAGGAACCCGGGACGGCAGAGGCAGATTCAATGCCAAGGTCGGCACTTCGTGCCGCGAGGGTGGATCACGTCTTAACACTGGAAAACATTGCTCCCTTTATCAATGCGGTCGCGGGAGGATAGTGTGGGGAAGGGTGAGATGATAAATATTCTCATAGTGGATGACCGGGAGGAAAATCTCTTTGTCCTTGATAATATCCTGGATGATAAGGAGTACACTATCGTGAAGGCCCATTCGGGAAAGGAGGCTCTTTCCCTTGCCCTCGAACGGGAATATGCCCTTATCCTCCTTGATGTGCAGATGCCCGAAATGGACGGATATGAAACCGCGGATCTTTTACAAAGTATTGAAAAAACAAAAGATATCCCCGTGATATTCATCACTGCCCTTAGCAAGGAGAAAGAGTATATATCGAGGGGGTACGAATCTGGTGCCGTCGATTACATCCCCAAACCGATTGAACCGGTAATCTTGAAGAGCAAAGTGAGGATCTTCGCCGACCTCTATCGCAGCAAGAGAGCCCTTCATGAAAAGGCTGTGGAGCTGGAAGATAAGGTGGGAGAACTTACCTTCATGAAAGGGGAACTCGAAGAGGCAAACAGGAAACTCGAGAGCCTCTCCTCC
>CAZPLX010000041.1:0-9205 GCA_964587345.1 uncultured bacterium | reverse complement strand
TGCACCCCCAATCGCACTTCCGAAGACGAGAAACCCTATCAGGAAAAGAACGAGAATACCGTAAAGAGGGTAGGAAAACTCTTCGAGGTGATTTTCCTGCATCCATGAAACAGAGAGCATGATGAGGAATCCCACGATCACCATATGGATTGCTTCACATAGACCGGAAGGCCGTGGGGGGAATAATAGAAGGTGGAACTGTAGGCATTTACGATTCCCAATGCGGCGAGCAACAGGGCAAAAAGAGGAAGAAATACCTCTATTTTCCCGCTTCGAATCCTCCTCACTTCTTTCCTCGCAGAGCAAAATATTTCTCTATTATCTTCCGAAAAATAGGAGCCGCCGTTTTCCCGCCACTCCCTCCATGTTCGATGAGAACAGCCACACAGATCTCCGGATTCTCCGATGGGGCGAAACCTACGAACCAGGCGTGGTCTCTCCTGTAATACTCGAGTTCCTCCTCTTTCATACGCTCATCAGGCTGGGCGACCACCTGAGCGGTTCCCGTTTTCCCCGAAACCTCTATCCCGTCCACCCGGGCTCTTCTTCCCGTCCCTTGGAGATCCGAAACCACCCGCCTGAGAGATTCCCGGATAAAACGGATCTGCTTCTCTCCCACGTTGAGGTCGACCGCAACATCCGGTTCCTTTTCCCCCCGGAGATCCCTCTTCACCAGGCGAGGGGTCACGAGCCTGCCCCCGTTCGCGATGGCGCTGTATGCAACTGCCATCTCCGCAGGGGTTACGGCAAAGTAGCCCTGACCGATCGATGCAACCACCGTATCCCCATCGTACCACCTTTCTCCAAACCGTTTTTTCTTACCCTCCTTCCCCGGGACGATTCCTTTCACCTCAGCGGGAATATCTATCCCCGTTTTATCCCCCAGCCCGAAGCGTAGAGCCCATTTGTGGATGTTCTCTACACCCGCGGTGAGGCCAAGATTGTAAAAGTAGATGTCACACGATTCGATCAGGGCCTTCCTCATCTTTACATCCCCATGCCCTCCCCTTTTCCAGCAGCGGAAATGAGATTTACCCAGACGAAACTCTCCGCCACAAAAGAACTCCGTTTCGTCACTTAAAACTCCGTCTTCCAGAGCCAGAAGAGCCAGGATCGGCTTGATCGTGGATCCCGGAGCGTATATTCCCTGAAATATCTTGTTCTGGAGGGGTTTTCTCCTGTCTCTCAAAAGACTCCTCCACTCCTTTGCCCTGATCCCTCTGGCAAACATGTTCGGATCAAATGAAGGAGAGGAGTAAGAAAAATAGACTTCACCACTCTTCGGATTCATACCAAATATTCCCCCCACCTTCCCTGAAAGGAGTTCCGCCGCTTTCTTCTGAAGTTCCACATCCACCGTTAAATATACGTTTTTCCCCTGCTTCGGTTTTTCGAAAGAGAGGACCTTTTTTTCTCTCCCCAGAGCATCCACCTCGATTCGTCTCGTACCATCCTCACCATGGACATCTGCCTCCAGTGTCCTCTCAACCCCTATTTTCCCCACATAATCCCCGAAGATTACACCCTCTTCCTTGAATATTTTGAGATCATTCAGATCTGCTTCTCCCACGTACCCCATTATGTGGGCAAGGAGAGAGCCAAACGGATAGTTCCTCCTCGGACTGAAAGATATGGAAAAACCGGGTACCCTTTCCAGGTTCGTTTCGATCTCCGACACCTGATCGAAGGTAAGATCGGATGCGATACTGATATTTCCCAGGGGGTTCCCTTTCTTTGCCTGAACAATCCGTTCCTTCACTTCCTTTGTGTCCAGATCGATAATAGATTTTAGGTATTCGAGTTCACCTTCTGCGTCAATCACATCGTAGGGAATGCAGATAAGATGAAAGGCCGGTTTGGAATCTGCGAGGACTTCCCCATTCCTATCAAGAATTAATCCCCTGGGGGCCCTCACCGGTTTCACCCGAACCCTGTTCCCCTCCGAGAGTGTGTAAAAGTAGTTGAACCGGAGGATCTGGAGATAGTAGAGGCGCACAAAGAGAATAAAAAAGAAAAGAGCCGCAAGGAAGTAAATAATCCTCACTCTCCTGTTGATTTCCGGGGTCCTCTCGAACTTCCTGATCCTGGGGGTCATAACTCGTAGACCAAGGGACCAGCCCTCCGAATCAGGCCATAAAAAATTGGAATGGAAATAAAGGCATTTACCGACACCCTGAACATTTCAGTAAAGGGAAAATAAATTCCAGGAGAAAATCCGTACGCTCCATTCCCCACGAGGGTTAACGTTACGGTTTCGAAGATAAAAAGGACTCCCACTGATATGAGGAGGAAAAGATCACTCTCCACATACAATCTCCTGTAAAAGTATCTCCCAAAATAATAGATAGCAAGGGTCATGAAAAAAATGCTCCCCTGGTTCCCTCCCATATAAATATCTCTCATGGCCGCGAGAAGGAGTGTCGGGAGGAGGGCCCACTCGCTTTTTTCGAAAAAAGAATAGTACGCCACCACTATCAGAGGAAAATCCAGAATGAGATATTTCGGAAATATACTCCCGATAACCACGAGATTCATAAGGAGGCCGATGACCCCTAAAAAAAAGGGAATCAAGAATCTCTTCGCACTTCCCCTCATTTTTCCCTGCCTGAAAGTGTGTTTCGGGGAAACATTTCCAGGACGTACACGGTCTCAATCTTCCTCAGATCCACGTAAGGGATAAGTTCAATGTCTTTAAAGATACTCCCCTCAACATCTTCTACAGCTCCGACGACCCCCCCGTCAATTCCAGAGGGAAAACTTCCTTCGAACCCTGTGGTAACAACCCTGTCCTCTTTTTTTACGTCATCTGTTGCCCTTACATACTTGAGGCGGCAACCCGACCCCGTACCTTTCACGATGCACCTCAAGCGTGTTCTTTCTATGCGGGCATCGACAGAAAATCTATGGTCAACTATTGAGATAACAAAGGAAGAACCTGGATAGACCCTGTAGACTTTTCCTGCTACACCCTGGGGAACCACAACGGCCATTCCCTTGCGGATACCGTCATTTTCACCTGCATCGAGAAAAAACCCGTTCGACCAGGGAGAAAGGTCATAGGAGATTACTCTGGCAGCCACGCCTCTCCTCTTCGCCTTCTTTCCGTAGCCAAGGATCCCCTTGAATTGCTCGTTTTCCCTCTTCAGTGCGAGGAGCTGCCGGGTCCTTGCTCGACTTCGTGCGAGTTCCTCTCTAAGCCTTCTGTTTTCCTTCGCCACTCCTGCGAGAAAAAGATAATCTCCGAAGAATTCTCTCACTTTTTCTCTGGTTTTAGCCAATATCGAAACTGCGGGGAAGGTAACGGCAGAAATTGCCCAGAAAACCCTTTTTACCGGGGACACAGGGCTTCTTCCCTTGATGGAAAACTGAAGGGAAATAACTACAAGGACAATGGATAAAAGTATCCCTGCGTGCCTTTTAAAGAATCTTCTCATCGATGGGCACCAGAGGGTTAATCGTGGGACGTAATCCTCTTCAAGAGTTCTATCTCATCGAGAACCTTACCCGATCCAAGAACAACGGCAGAGAGGGGGTCATCTGCGATCGTGACGGGAAGACCCGTCTCCTCCCTCAGCAGAATATCAAGATTCTTGAGGAGACCTCCTCCCCCTACAAGCACGATTCCCCGGTCAAATATATCCGCGGCAAGTTCAGGGGGCGTATCCTCGAACACGGCTTTGACCGCGTCAAGAATTATTCTGACAGGCTCTGAAAGGGCTTCTCGTATCTCCTCCGAATTAACTTCAAGGGACTTTGGAACACCCGACACGAGGTCCAGACCTTTCACTTCCATTGTCTCAACCTGGCCGGAGGGATGAGAGTTTCCTATCGTTACCTTGATGAGCTCTGCAGTGGGTTCGCCAATCATGAGGTTGTATTTCCTCTTTATGTACTGGAGGATCGCCTCATCCATCTTATCCCCCGCCACACGTACCGATTGGCTTCGGACGATACCGCCCAGCGAGATCACTGCCACCTCACAGGTTCCTCCCCCTATGTCGACGATCATATTCCCCAGAGGCTCCGTAATGGGCAACCCCGCTCCGATCGCCGCCGCGAGTGGCTCTTCTATGAGATACACCTCTCTCGCTCCAGCTGATTCCGCGGATTCCTTCACAGCGCGCTTTTCCACCTCCGTGCACCCGTAGGGGACGCAGATGATAATCCTGGGTCTTACCAGGGCACGCCTGTTATGAGCCTTTCTTATGAAATATCTGAGCATCGCCTCTGTAACTTCAAAATCGGCGATCACTCCGTCTTTCATCGGGCGGATCGCCACGATGTTCCCCGGAGTCCTCCCCAGCATTTTCTTTCCCTCGGTTCCCACGGCGAGAACTTTGTTAGACCCTCTCATATCCTTATGTACTGCAACCACGGAAGGTTCAGAGCAGACGATCCCTTTCCCCTTCATGTACACGAGAGTATTCGCAGTTCCGAGATCGATAGCCAGATCATTTGAAAAGACTCCGAAGAGTTTATCCAGGAACATACATTCCCTCCCACAGGTTTAATACTGTGTAAAATAACACACAAGATCCCATATTGGAAGTCGACCCTTTCTTGTATTTTATGCCCCAATCGATTATATTGAACTTCGCCTGGATGTGCATAAGGTCCAGGTATTACCCTGTTCCGGAGGATTTCGATGCTCAGATCGTTTAGAAAAAACGCTCAAAGCTGGATGATCAAGGGAGTGCTCTGGCTCGTTGTTGCTGCATTCATTGGCACGATATTTCTTGTCTGGGGTCAAGGAGGAAATGTGTCAAAGAAAGACATGGCAGCCATAGTAAACGACAGGGTAATTTCCGCTGCCCAGTTTTACGACGAATATCAGAATCTGGACAGAATTTACCAGAAGGTGTATGGAAAGTTGTTGAAAAAAAACCAGTTAGACAGCTCACTCATTAAAAAAGAGGCATTGCGAACGCTGATCGACAGGGAACTATTAAAGGAATCTGCTGAAAACCTTGACATTCGCGTCGCACAAAATGAGGTGAGAGAAGTTATCGCAGAAACACCTGCCTTTCAGCAGAACGATGCATTTTCCAAGGATCGTTATCTTAACGTATTGAGAAACAGCGGAACAACTCCTAAAGATTACGAAACTCAGCTGAGAGATGAGTTAAAACTGAAGAAACTTGAAGCGTTCATATCTTCCCGCGCCGTCATTTCCGAGCAAGAGGTGAAGGACCGGTATGTTTCCCTGAAAAGAGAAGTGAAGATAAAGTACATTTCGTTGGATCCACGCACTTTTCCCGTAAAATCACCAGATAAGAAGGAAATCAGCGAATATTTCGGAAAGAACAGGGAAAGTTTCCGGGCCCCCGCCAGAGTAATGGTGGAATATGGAATTTTTTCGGAAGGGGCGTTCAAAGAGGGAATCACCGTGTCGAACGAAGAGGTACAAACCTATTACGATGCAAATCAGGAAAAGTACCTTTCCCCGGAAAAAAGAAAGGTGCGGGAAATTTCCGTTCCTTATCATGGGAGGGCACAGAGGAAGAAGGCTCTTCAGAAGGGGGGGGAAATCCGTAAAGATATCCTTTCAGGAAAATATTCCTTCAAGGAGGCCATAAAAAAACAGGGCTCGAAACCTGAGGGAAGATGGTATGAGAAAAAAGAGCTCTCCCCTCCCATCGCAAAGGAACTCTTTTCCCGCCCCGTAGATACCGTCACATCTCCTCTTGATAGTGGAAAGGCAATCATTCTTTACAAAATCAGGGAGATCCAGAGAAGCAAAGCTGCGCCCCTTTCTCTCGTCCGCAAAAAGGTGGTGGAGGATGTGAAGAGTCAAAAAGCTCGGGACAGAGCCGTTATCAAGGTGTATGAAGCAAAGGGAAAACTTGCGAAGGGAGGTGATTTCAAGGAAACTCTCTCATCCTACCATGTTCCTGTCACGAGGACAGCCCTCCTTTCACCTGGAGAGGCTAAACCCCTTGTGAAAGCAATTATATCCTCGGCTCTTCTGCTCCCGCCCGGTTCGTCCGGGGAAGTGAAAAAGGCGGGAGAATCCTACTCCCTCTACAGGGTAATTTCGAGGAAAGAGTCAACCATCCTCCCTCTTGAGAAGGCAAAAAAGAAAATAGTGGCTATCTTGAATGGGAAGAGGAAAAAAGAGGCGGCGGAAGAGTTCGCAAAGAAGATCATCGCCAGGGCTAAGGGAGGAGACAAAAACCTGGAAACACTCGCGGGAAAGAGGGGATCAGTCAAATCCACACCCTATTTTTCTCCTGTCTCTTCGACCACAATTCCAGGAATCGGATATTCCAGGGAACTCGGGAGTGCAATTCTCTCTCTGGGAAGGCAGCACACTGTTTCTGAAAAACCCCTTCACTACGGCGAAAAAGTCTATATCTTCTTTTACGGTGGGGGAAAAAAGGTTCCCATGAAGGATTATGATAAAGAAAAGGGAAAAATTCGAAACGCTCTTCTCACGAAGAAGAGGGAAAATGCAATTAAGGCCTTCATCGAAGAACGGCGGATGAAAGCCCGGATCGAGATCAGCAAGGACCTTAAATTTTAGCCCGGAGCATTTGTGAGGAAGATGATAATTGGTAGAATGACCTTCCCGCGCCTCACGGCTATCATCGTTCTCATATTTCTCTCTCTCCCCTTCTCTGAAAGATCTTTCTCTTTCAACCCTCCACGTAATCCCCTTACTGCCAAAGTTGTTTCCGTCACAGACGGTGACACCATCGTGGTAAATTCTCAGGGAATAGAGGCCAGGGTAAGGTTGATTGGAATTGATTGCCCGGAGACAGAGAAAAGAGGAAAAAATGGGGAATATCTGGCTGAGGAGGCGAAGGAGTACGTGTCAAAGCTTCTCGAAGGAAAAAATGTGCGCCTGGAATTTGATTTTGAAGAGGAAGACCATTACGGACGATGGCTTTGCTACGTATACACAGAGGATGGAAAAATGGTGAACGAGATGATTCTCAGGGAGGGCCTCGCACTGGTAATGACCCGTTTCCCCTTCCGAAAAAAAGAGGAATTCCGAAGGATCCAGGTATCGGCATCAGAGGAAGGGAAAGGGCTCTTTTCCCACGATTCTGCCGACGTGATCTTGTTTTCGGAAAAAGAGGGAGCCTACGTGAGCATCATAAAGGGCCCTTCCTATAGTTACATCCTTCGCTACAGGGAAATGGCCAAACCGTGGCTCTTTCCCCGTGATATTCCTGAAGAAATAGACAGGATAAGGCGGTACGAGAAAAAATATCCCTCCTCACAAATTAGGGATGCTCTCAAAACAGACGGCTACATCAGTAGAGGTAAGTCCGCTCTTTCTCAAGGAAAGAGAATAGGGACAGATCGGACAGACGGAGCAATTGACTACAGGGACGCACCCGCTTACGTGGGCTCCAGGGTAACAGTAGTGGGAAGAATCGTCAGGACAAAAAGAGGGGCCCATGCGGCATTTCTGAATTTCAACCCTGACTGGAGACACACCCTTTCCCTCGTCATATTTGAAAAGAACTTTGAAAAGTTTCCCTCTCCTCCTCACATTTTCTACAGGGGAAAAACAATACGCATTCGTGGAAAAGTGATCCTCTACAAGGGAAAACCTGAAATAATCGTGAACAGCCCCGAGATGATTAAAATCCTCAAATAGAGCAGCACAGAATGGGTTACTCTATCTTTTTCCGTTGATTTTGATCACCTTCTCACTTATGGAAAGTGAGAGGGGCAGCATCCCGGCATAGTCGCCGTCGACCTGGTAGGGCACTTCCCTGTCCGATTCTATGTGAAAGCTCTTGCCTCCCTCCTTTCTCACCTCACTCCTGTTAAAATCAACAGAAAAAAGGATTTTCAGCGCAAGGGAAACGTACCGAATAGTCCCTCCCTTCCTGAAAAGGTAGGCGTGCAGGAGTTCCTCCGTAAATGTCGCCTCTTTCACAACCCTGAATCTTCCCGCATAGTGTGAAGACCTTGCAACAACTGCCCATGCATACTCGCCCATTCGAGTTCCACCCTCTCCGGTCACATCCAAGAAATATCGGGGGGAGGAAACGAAAGAAATAATTCCTCTTCTTACATATTCTCCCTTTCCCAGAATCCTCTTCATTGGAGAAGAGACGGTCCGAGCAATTTCCCCGTCGATCCCCACTCCTGCCATGAGAAGGAACTTTCTCCCGTTGGCAACACCGGGACGGATTTTCACAGGATTTCCGTAGAGGGCAACCTCCGCTGCCTTTTCAAGTTCCACTGGGATGGCGAGATCATGGCGGATTACATTACTCGTCCCCCCAGGGATGAACCCTATCGTGGGGCCTGGAGAGGAAATCCCATTCACCGCCTCGTTCAGAGTTCCATCCCCTCCTACTATTACGAGTATCCCCGCTTTTTTCTCACGGGAAAGTTCTGCTGTCATCTTCTCTATGTCTCCCCGATCCTCTGAAAGATAGACTCCTTCAAGGCGGGATCGGGTATCGAAAAAGGAAGTAAGAAGATCTATTTTTCTTCGATTAACTGTTCTGGCCGCCGGGTTTGCCAGGATTGCTACAGAAGGCTTTTTCATACTCTACCTCGCTCACAAGAGTGTGTGAAAACCCCATAAAGATCAGAGCTAGAGCCACTCCTCCAATGACATCGATGAAGTAATGAAACATACAGTAAAGTGTCGCGACGGTGAGAGAAAGGGCTGGAATCCAGAAAAGATATTTACCCCTCTTCATTTGTCTGCTCCCCCACCAGGCTGCAAAAAGCCCCACCGCCACGTGTGAACTCGGGAACGCGGCCCCTGGATTTTCGCCCATAAGGTAAATATATTCCACGAGTTTCTGAAAAAAACCGTTTCCCCCGAAAATTCCCTCTCTCAAATGGATGGGCCCTTCCACGGGAATGATAATGTAAATGAGATAACAGAGATAAAAGAGGGCACTAATTTGAAAGATGTAATCCTTGAAAAGATCTTTTTCCTTCCTGTAGATGAGAAGACCTGCAAGGGGAACGAGGAGATAGTAGGAAAGATATGAGAGGTGAAAATATTCATTCACAAAGACGCTCTTGTACCAGGAGGGGGGAAAGGGAAACGGGAAAAAACCGAGAATTTTTCTGTCAAGGCCCATAAAAAAAGAATCCATAAATTCGGGAATCAGGATCCTATTCAAAAGACCGGTTTGATAATAAAAGAAAGTGAATAGAATCATGGGATACCAGAGGGCACATATGCGACCCAGCCTATTCTTCCACGAGGGAGTTTCGACTA
>CAZPLX010000040.1:0-9218 GCA_964587345.1 uncultured bacterium | reverse complement strand
ACTCTAAACTGGTTTATTCTGGGAACTGAATGTGGGAGAGTCAGTTTTCCGGAATGTTTTCGACTATACTAAAGGAAAAGAGTCGAAATTGTTCACTATTCAATGATGATGCCAATCAAAGGAGGCGTGCGATGAAGAATGGTGCCCTGTATGTGAATGGAAAGTGGGTGCGAAGAGGGAAAAAGTTCGAGGTGGTAAATCCCTTCGACGGATCCATTGTGGGCAAAGTCCCCTTTGCGACACCTGACCTTGTCGCCGAGGCGGTAAAAACAGCATACGATACCCGACGTGTAATGGCTGAGATGCCCCTCCACGAGCGGGCTGATATTCTAGACAGGACAAGCACGCTGATCGAAGAAAAAGCTGACACCTTTGCCCGAATGATTGCTCTCGAGTCGGGGAAGGCGTGGAAATATGCGCTGGGAGAGGTAAACAGGGCGGTCCAGACTTTCAAGTTCGCTGCGGTGGAAGCGTTAAAACTGAAGGGAGAGACTGTTGCCATGAGTGCCGCGAAAGGGTCCGAAACAAAAGTTGGCTTTTACGAACGCTTTCCTGTGGGTGTGATAGGGACGATCACGCCATTTAATTTTCCCCTGAACCTTGTTGCCCATAAGATTGCTCCCGCAATCGCCGGGGGAAACACGATTGTTCATAAACCCGCAAGCGTCACTCCCTTCACCTCGATCATGCTGGTGGAAACCCTTTTGAAGGCGGGGTTGCCCTCTGGGGCGATCAACCTGGTTGCGGGATCGGGTTCCGTAGTGGGAGACGCCATCGTACAGGATGACAGAGTTGCGATGATTACATTCACAGGTTCCCCCACGGTTGGGTGGAGAATAAAGGAGAAGTGCGGAAAGAAGAAACTCACCCTGGAACTCGGATCAAATTCAGGCATTGTTGTTGAGGATGATGCGGACCTCACATGGGCCATTCCTCGATGCGTCGTGGGGGCCTTTGCCTATTCTGGCCAGGTGTGTATACACCTCCAGCGGATATACGTTCACAAGAAGATATACGGGAAGTTCGTGAAAGAATTTGTTGCCCAGGTGAAAAAGCTCAGGAAGGGGAATCCTCTGAAAAAAAACACCGACATAAACCCGATGATCACTGAGGCTGAGGCGAAGAGGGCAGAAGGATGGATCAAGGAGGCGGTGGAGGAAGGCGCAAAGGTAGAAACAGGGGGAAAGCGGAGAGGGAGAATGGTGGACCCCACTGTGCTCACAGGGATAAAGAAGTCGATGAAAGTTTCCTGCCTCGAAGTCTTTGCACCCATCGTTACCATCGAGAGCTACAATACCTTCAAAAAGGGCGTGCAGAAGGTGAACGATTCTATTTACGGCCTTCAGGCCGGGGTCTTTACCCGGGACATAGACAAGGCGATGTATGCGTACAGGAACCTGGACGTGGGAGGTGTCATTATCAACGATATCCCCACCTTCAGGGTAGATCAGATGCCTTACGGGGGAGTGAAGAATAGCGGCATGGGAAGGGAAGGGCTCCAGTATGCGGTTGAAGAGATGACTGAAATCAGGCTCGTCGTATTCAACGTCTGAAAAAAAGGAGGGGAGAAACATGGGAGAACATCATGCGGAAAGCATGTCGATCCGCTGCCTTTCAGAAGTTGCGTGGAAGGATGATGGGAGGATGCGCCTCGATGTGAAGGAATCGGGGGGCCTGCAGACGGACCAGTACGAGGTGCGTTGGACTGAAGAAAACGCGGCAGGAGTTTTGAACCTTCTCACTGCGGTAGACGGAGGGGGGAGGGAACGGAACATTCTCGTGGATGTGGGATGGGATAATCGATATGTAGAGGAAGTCCTGGAACGGGAAGGGGTCGACAGGATGCTCAGGGAGGGGAAGATCGATCTCGTGTACATTACCCATGAACATGTGGATCATTTTTTTGCTCTCCAATCGGTATGTTCCCTCAACCCGGAGGTGTCCCTGGCCGTTCCTTACGGTATTTCACAGAGGGGCCTTTCAAGAATCGCTGAGAGCGGGCATAGAGGATCGCTTGTTCAGCTTGAGCCAGGAAAAAAACATGAGCTTTTTCCGGGGATCTTTTCCGTAACCTTCGAAGTTCCCATTTTTCTGAAGATAATGAATGAGCAGGTGCTCTATGTGGATCTCGATGGGAAGGGTGTTGTGACGATGACAGGGTGCTGCCATCCCGGGATCGTTGAACTCATCCGCCGGGGGAAGGAAGAATTCGCGGGAAGAAAGATTTATGCCGTTTACGGGGGCCTCCATATATGCCCCTTCGGTGACTGGACAAAGGAACATGATTCTCTGGTTGAAGAACTTTCCACTTATGATGTGGGGTTTTATGCGTGCAATCACTGCACCGGTTCGATTACTGTAGAGAAGATGAGAGAAGCGGGAATGAAAGTCCTCTCAGGGACGGGGAGATTTGCCTCAAAGACGAAGAACTATGTGGGGTGCGGGGATCTCGTACAATTTTAACTGCAGGGGGAGCAGGGAATTTATTTTCAATTTCCTTGCATTCATATATAATTGTAGGGAAAATGACCCTGTGTGAAAAAGAGGAGGGGTTGCTCTGATAATTCGAGAAGAAGAATTCAAGAAGATGCAGGCTGTCTTGAAGAAGATCCTCCTTGATTCTCGATCAAAGGTGGTATTCCTCGTTGACAAAAACGGTCAGGTCCTTTGTGCTGTGGGGGATGATGAAGAGTATGATACAACCGCCCTTGGTTCTCTTGCCGCAGGAAACATTGCCGCATCGGGGGGCCTTGCAAATCTGATAGGAGAAAAAGAGTTTTCCATCCTCTTCCATCAGGGCGAACGGGATAACATGCACATTTCCCTGATCGGGAACCGTGTGATTCTTGTCGTTATTTTCGAATCGAAAACACCTGTGGGCCTTGTTCGCTTGAGGGTTAGCAGGGCAAGTTCATTGATCGTTCAGGTTTTCAACGAGGTCGATACCAGGGGAAAATCGATCTCGGAGGAAGAGCTGATCTTTGATGAAATTACTGACGATGATATCGAGAGGATCTTCAAGTGATAAGATCCCCTCGTAGCGGGTAATTCCTCACATGGCTTTTATCAACTATTCCTCCCGGGAGATTAACTGTAAGATTGTCTACTACGGTCCCGGTCTCTGCGGGAAAACAACCAATTTGCAATACATTTATTCTCGAATGAAGCCGGAGTCGAGGGGAAAGATGATTTCCCTTGCCACGGAAACGGAAAGGACCCTCTTCTTTGATTTTCTGCCTCTTTCCCTGGGGGATATAAGGGGTTTCAGAACCAGGTTTCATCTCTACACTGTTCCGGGACAGGTGTTTTACGATGCGAGCAGAAAACTTATCCTCAAGGGTGTTGACGGTGTGGTGTTCGTAGCTGATTCCCAGTTGATGAGAATGGACTCGAATCTGGAAAGCTTCGAGAACCTGAAAATGAACCTGAAGGAGCAGGGATACGACCTGGACACTCTTCCATTTGCGCTTCAATACAACAAGCGCGATTTAAAAAACGCGGCATCTGTTGCAGAACTCCACGCTCTTCTCAATTATCGGGGGGTTCCGGAGTTTGAAGTTGTCGCGACAAAGGGAATAGGAGTGTTTGAAACACTCAAGTCTGTCATTAAGCTTGTCCTCGTCGAGCTTCGAAAAGGAAAGACCCGCCTTTAAAGCTTTTGCTTTTACGGGACCATTCTCCCTTTTGAAACTTTTCTTCTCCTCTTTCATTCCAAAACAGTAAAGACACGGGGGCTTTAGGTCTATGAGTAATCTTGACAGAGAGATGATTTCCTCACTCAGCCGGTATATCCAGATAGATACATCCAATCCTCCTGGTGACTGTTCCCATGCGGTTAAGTTTCTGAAAGACCTTTTGGAGAGCCACGGAGGGGTTCCTGTCACAGCGGGCCTTTCACGTGAAAAGGAGAGTATTTACTGCAACATGGGGGGGGAGGGGATGCCCGGCCTGCTCCTTCTCCACCATATGGACGTGGTTCCCGCGAGAGAAAGTGAATGGTCATTTCCTCCCTTTTCCGGGGAGGAAAAGGATGGATATCTTCTTGGAAGGGGAACTCTTGATACAAAGGGCCTCGGAATCGCACAGCTATTCGGAATTCTGAAGGCAAAGAGGGAGGCGGGGAAACTTGGGAAGAAGGTCTTTCTCCTGGCTAATCCCGACGAAGAAGTAGGTGGTGGCGAAGGGGCGGGATTTTTCGTGAAGGACCATGGTGAAATATTTAGGGGATGTTTTGGGCTCAACGAGGGGGGTGTCGGTGTCAAGGACCTCTTTGGGAAGGGAGATTTTTTTCTGCTGAACATGTGGGAAAAGGGGCCACTCTGGCTGAAGCTGATCGCCCGCGGCAGAGCGGGTCACGGGTCGAGACCGCACCCACGTGATGCCACGGTCCGCCTCGTTACGGGATTACACAGAATCACAACCCACAATGAGGAGATGGTTGTTACCGAGCCTGTGAAGGCGATGTTTCAGGAACTTGTAAAGGGTGGAAAGATGGATCTCAAAGAGGTAGGGAGCGGATCGGAGCCTCTACAGTAAACGCTGATACACCTGTCCAGTGCGGTGCCCGAGATGTAAGCGATATTAAAAAATACAATGGCAATTACAATGCTGGAAGGAGGGTTCAAGCCGAATGTGATTCCTGCAGAGGCTACGGCATCGATCGATATACGCATCCTCCCCGGTGAGGATCCCGCAGAGGTGATCGAAAAGGTGAAAACGATTCTCGATGGGCTCGACATAGAACTGGAGGTACTGTTTTCTGAAAATCCATCGGGGTCTGAGATGTCACTATTTTTTGATGTAATAAGGGCCGCACTCGAAAAGAGCTATCCAGGATCTACCACAGTTCCCTATCTCTCCACGGGATTTACAGATTCCCGTTACTACAGAGGATCGGGGGTGATCACCTATGGACTCTTACCCTGTGTGATTCCGAAGGAGGAACTGGGGAGGATTCATGGGGTGGATGAGAGAATCTCTGTGGATGGGATGATCAAGGCTTCTGAAGTGATCAAGGATATAATCTTAAAGATGGAAAACCTTTAAAAAAAGGCCCCCTTGCGCTTCTGATTTTGAAGGGGACGGGGAAAATATATTTTCAGGTATAATAGGGTATACATGAGTCTTTAAGGAGAGATGATTATGAAAAAGGATGTTCTTTTGAGTGAAATCAGAGAGCTGCTCGAAAATTTGAACGCAAAAGTGGAAAAGGCGGGAATGTTTTTAAAGGAAGAAAAACTCAAGGACCCCTCCCTGATAGATTTTTTGAGTAAACTCTCGGAGAAAGCTTCAGGGGATTCAGAAAAGATCTCTGAATATGTGGGAGAAGGGGTAACAGACTACGATATCGTCAAGTTTCTCAACACCATGCTCAAGGTGGAATATCAGGGGATATTCGATTACAACCTCCATGCGTCGAACATAGGAGATGAGAAACTTCAGGGGCGGTTCAGGAAATTTGGGGCCATGGAGATTGAACATGCGAGGATGCTCTGCCACCTTGTAAGGAAACTGGGAGGTGCCCCCAAGCCGAGCACTGCCCACTTGAGGAGGCAGGAACCGGTCTCTCTCAAAGGGATGATCGAACGCCATATGGAGGGAGAGAAAAAGGCTATCGAGCTCTGCGAGAAGGGGCTCAATGTGTTCTCCAATCCTGATATACAGTGGGCTCTCGGGACGATCCGATTGGATGAACTCGACCATCAGAAAGAGCTGAATTCGATATACGAACAGTACAAGCTGTCGACGGATATTGTGGAGATCAATAAAAAGTACCTCCCCCCCAAGGAAGAAGATTTTGATTCCGACGAACCCTGGGTGGAAGGGTGAAATAGTGTAATATTGTTAAAGATTTTTGATGGCGTTTTCGACTGTGAGGATATGGCCTTTCTCGAAGTTTCTCAGATGGTCGAATATTTTCTGGATTTCCGGTTCTGCAACATTCGCATAGCAGTTGTTGAAAAATTCGAATGCCTCTTTTTCCAGGATCAAGGCGAGATCCAGAATTTCCCGCTTTGTTTTGAGCTCGCCCACATTTTCCAACAACTCTGCGTGGGTTTCGGAAATATATTCATCGATATCAGGAAGGCCCTCTTTTCTCATGATATCTTTGTAGGGTGCCCACATTTCTGATCGAACATTCTTGTCGTATTCATCTTCGAGTTGGAGAAAATGCTGTTTTTCATCTCCCGCCAGTTTTTCCACGATTTCGATAAGCTCCCTGTCGTCAAGCATGGTGAGGACTTTTTTGTAGAAAACGTAGGCTTTAATTTCCGATTGAATCCCGAGATTGAGATAAGTGAGTGCTTTTTCAGATAGTTGAACCATTTTTCCACCTCCTGGTGGTGTTAGAATCGATATGTTGCACCGATACCTATCGATGCATTTCCGCCTATCTTGAGTTCACCTGTAAGGGCAATCTGTTTCTGGAGAGGGATTTCAGCCCCCAGAATGAGGTGGAGATTGATGTCCGTATCGTCGTTCAGTGATCCTCCCAGGATTTCGAGATCGCCTCCCCCGTAAGGGGTGATGGAGAAGGAACTCTTCTCCCAGGTAAAGGGTTTTGAAATGAGAAAACCCCCGGTCAGAGAGTGGAGTGCCCGTCCATCCGCGACTCCTAAATTGTAAGAGCCGGTAAGAGCGATATCAGGTGAGGAACTGCTCAGAAAAGCGGCTTTATATTTTCCTCCTATTCCCACGATGATTCCTGTTGCGCTGTTTCTCAGGTCTGAGTGGAGGACCCCCAGCTTTCCGTTCACTTCAAAGGCCGGTCCGATTCCGTAGCGGGCCCTTCCGAAGAGAGTGTAGAAATCACTCGCTCCCGAAACTCCCAGGGTACCCGAAAAAGTCTTCAGCTCCTGCACGGATCCCGTGTCGAAGTTGTTGAGAAAGGCGAGTGCCGGGGAACTAAAAAATAGTGTAAAGGTGATGAAGGAAAATAGCAGACCTCTTATAAATATTTTCATTCTCTCGTTCTCCATTGTGTAGTGTGGGCCCCATACTGGGGCCTTTGAATCAGACCCCTCAAGTGCCGCCGAAGCCTATTGTAATTTTTCCCTCTTCCACAACCACGGGAACGATAGTCCCTCCTGAGAGGTCGATCATCTCTTCCCTGGCGTCATCGTCGCGGGTGACATCGAAATAGTCGATGTCATACCCCTTTTTAGCGTATTCCTCACGGGCACGCATTGTGTACGGTCACGTATCTTTTCCAAAAATCGTGATTTTTTTCGTCATGCTTCTCTTCCTCCTTTATTATGATATCTCGAGCCATTCGGATTCCATTGGATTATATCTCATGGATGCAAGGAACATCGAGAAATATTGTTTTGAATCCTCACGCTGAAAGGGTGTTCCCCCCCGGGGATATTGAGTTTAGAATAGAGGAACGGACCCCGATGAGAGAGAGAAAAAAAAGGAAAATAAAAGATAAACGCCCGGTAGTGAAAAGGGGGATGGCGTCCTCTGCTCCTGAACTCCTCGCTCCGGCGGGAAATCTCGAAACATTCTTTGCCGCCCTCGAAGGGGGAGCAGATGCCCTCTATCTCGGTCTCCCCCGTTTTAACGCGAGGATGCGTGCTGAGAACTTTTCACTTCCCGACTTCTCGCGAATTATCCCCGAGGCTCACCGGAAGGGAGTGAAGGTGTACGTAGTCATGAACAGCGTAATTTTCGAGAAAGAACTTGCCCCCTTCATCGACCTTGTTGAGAGGATCAAATTATTCACACCAGATGGGCTCATCCTCTCCGACCTTGGGGCGATCGAGATTATCAGGCACCATTTCCCCTCTGTGGAAATTCACGGCAGCACCATGATGGGAAGCATAAATTCCCGAATTCTGAATGTTCTGGCGTCTCGGGGAGCACAGAGGGTAATACTGGAACGACACATGGAATATCAACAGCTGCAGGACACGGTGAGGAGGAGCCCGATTGATATTGAAATATTTGTCCATGGGGCAATGTGTTTTTCCTACTCGGGAAAATGTTTTTTTTCCAGTTTTCTGGGAGGCAAGAGCGGAAACAGGGGAGAATGTGTCCAGCCCTGCAGGAGAGTATACAGGGACCTTGCAAACGAAAAGGAAGCTCCTTACTTTTCTGCGAGAGATCTATCACTCATGGGTATTCTTCCCGAACTTCTTACTCTCGGGGTAAAAGCTTTCAAAATTGAAGGAAGGATGCGAAATGCCGAGTATGTGTACCAGGTTGTGAGGGCCTACAGGAGGGCCATGGATGAGATCCTCGACGGAAGAGCTGAAGAGGGAGTTGCCCTCGGGAAAGAACTCCTCCAGCGAGTGGCGGGACGTGAAGAAACGGGAGGACTGCTTTCCGGGAGAGGAGAAGAGGGAACCGTATCGTCGGAGTCAGGGGGGAGCGTGGGTACCTTTCTGGGAACGATCGGGGATGTGAAAATCCCTTACGCCGCCATGGAAGGGTCCGGGGTTGTGAAAAAGGGGGAGCGTCTCCGCGTCCAGAGCTCCATGACAGGGCAGGGAACCGGATTTACTCTCCGGGATAGGGTTGAAAGAGGAGGAAAGGTCTGGATCAAGATTCCTTTTGAGGTGAAGAGGGGAGATTCACTGTTTCTCGTGGGCGGGGGAATGACGAGAAAGAAGTGGGCAGATGAAAGCATTGCGAGGGTGAAGGTGCTTCCCCGGGAAGGGATTTCGTTCCAGGTGGAGATAGAGGGAGATTCAATCCGCGTAAGGGGGAAAATGGGAATATTGGAAAAGAGCTATTCCTTCAGAGTTTCAGGAGCTGTAAAGGAAAGCAAACTGCCTCCCGGGAAAAAGATCGAGGAGCTATTAAGGGATTCATACGGGGGGGAGATGCCTGCGGGAAAGATTTCCGTACGGGGAAATTTTCAGGGTGTGGTGGCTCCAGGAGATCTTGTGCATACCTTTAAAAAGGCTTCAAAGTCTTTCGACAAGCTCCTCTACCTGGAATTGAAGAAAAAGAGGGTCGAAATAATCTCCTCTCTGAAGGTGAGAAGAGGAGAGGGGAGGAGAAAACCCCGCGTTCTCTATCTGGCTCTTTCTTCCCCCGAGGAAGGAAGGAATCTCCCGGGAGAGGTGGATTACGTCGTCATCGACCTGACAAAGAATCTGGCGCGAAATGCGGGAAGGCTTTCTTCCCTGGAGAGAGAAAAAATATTCTTGCGTCTTCCAGCACTTCAATCGGATAGTTCCCTTACCTGTGTCCGAGGTGTGCAGCGGCCC
>CAZPLX010000039.1:0-9260 GCA_964587345.1 uncultured bacterium | reverse complement strand
ACCATTTCATGAGGAGCCACGTCTGTCACGGAACTGTCCTCGAAGCTGCTCGGGACAACCTGAAAAGGAATGCCCAGAAGAGAGAGAAGATCTTTCCTCCTGGGCGAACGTGACGCAAGAATAAGGGGTTTTATCTCTTCCATATACTTCATAATATTACTCGATTACCTGGTGGAGACAACATGAAAATTGTGAAAAGAACAGATGTATTCACTCATCCTGTGGTTGTGCCAGTTCAGGAAGTAAGACTATAATTAGTTGAGGAGAGGTCTGATGAACCTGGCAATTCTCGATTACGTTCTTATCGCTCTGCTGCTCTTTTTTGGGGTGGCGGGCTTTCTCCGTGGACTGATAAGCCAGCTCTTTTCCGTGATTGCCATTATCGCGGGATTTTTGGTGGCGAGGGTTTTTTACAATCAGGTCGAGCAGTTCATAGGTTTCAAATCCTACTATGGTCCCATCGCTTCTTTTCTCCTCACCTTCCTTGTTGTCTTTATCCTTGTGAAGGTCCTGGGATATTTTTCAGAAAAGATCATGAAAATTGTGAAGCTCTCTGCTTTTAACAGGGTCTGCGGCCTTCTCCTCGGTATGATCAAGGGTATCGTCGTATGCACTCTCTTCATATCTCTTCTTCTGATCGTATACCCACGGGGAAAGGCGCTTGTGGAAGGATCCTCTTCTGCTACCTACTTTCTGAAGGCGGGGAAGGAGGTCTATCGCTTGTTCCCCGAGGGGATAAAAAAACAGTATGAAAACATAAATCAGGAAGGTTCTCACTGAGTGTCCAGCCCTTTGCCCTCCATGGCTGTCCCTATCCCTTCCGGATCGATAAAAGGTCCAAACCTCTCAACTCTGATCCCCTCTTTCCATGAGATCATGTCCCGGAAAAATATTCTGTATGAGTATGACGGGAAGGCTTTGTGAAACCGTTCTTGTGAGGAGGCGTCACCATCTATCCTTTTTGTTTTGTCCCCTTCCCGTGAAGTGCTTTCTCGCTTGTCTTGATGGCGCAGAGGTCGGCACACATGGTACACACTTTTTCATCTTGAGGCTGAGATGATCCCCTGAGCTTCCTGGCCCGTTCCGGATCTATCGCGAGATTAATCTGCTCCTCCCAATCGAGGTTTCTCCGTGCTTTTGCCATTTTGTTGTCCCAGGTGATAGCCCCGGGAATGTTTCTGCCTACATCGGCGATGTGAGCGGCGATTCTTGCGGCAATCACCCCTACTTTTACATCTTCGACGGTGGGGAGTCTCAAATGTTCGGACGGGGTCACGTAACAGAGGAAATCAGCTCCTGCCATGGCCGCAATGGTTCCCCCGATCGCCGCGGTAATGTGATCGTATCCAGGAGCGATATCCGTGGGAAGGGGTCCGAGGACGTAAAAGGGTGCCCCGTGGCAGAGGCTTTTCTCCAGTTTCATGTTTGTCTCAATCTGGTTGACGGGGACATGTCCCGGGCCCTCTATCATCACCTGTACATTCCGATCCCAGGCTCTCAGGGTGAGTTCACCCAGAGTGAGCAATTCATGGACCTGGGCAAGGTCTGTGGCATCGGAAATGCACCCGGGCCTTAGTCCGTCTCCAAGACTCAGGGTCACGTCGAATTCTTCGGCCACGTCGAGGAGAAGGTCGAAGTGTTCAAAGAGGGGGTTCTCCTTCCCGTTGTACTCCATCCATTCTGCCATGAGAGCCCCTCCTCTCGACACGATATCGAGGAGGCGCCCCTTCCTTTTTATCTTGCCCACCGCACCGCGGGTTACACCGCAATGAACCGTCATGAAATCTACTCCATCTTCCCCATGTTTCCTGATTCCGTCAATGATCTCACTGGGAGAAAGTTCCACGAAGGATTTGCCCATTTTGAACGCCTCTGACGCGGCCTGGTATATAGGAACAGTCCCCACGGGGATGGATGAATTGTCCAGGATGGCCTTACGAATCTCGTCGATGGGTCCACCCGTTGAAAGATCCATGACCGCATCAGCCCCGGCTGCGATGGCTACACGTAATTTTTCGAGCTCTTCGACTATATCGACTCTGTCCCTGGAAGAGCCGAAGTTTGCGTTCACCTTTATCTTCATTCCTGATCCCACGGGAACGGGCCTCACCTTACCTCGTTTTTTGTTTCCCGGTATGACTGCCTGACCCCCCGCGACCAGCCGCCTCAATTCTTCAGCGCTGATCCCTTCAGAGATTGCCCCTTCTTTAATCTCTGAAGCTATCTCACCATTTCTGGCTTTTTTCATTAATGTCATTTTTCTTCCCTTCCTTTAATGATTTCCAGGTAGTTCCGTGCCTCGCTCTCTGGATAAGGGGAGGCGACGATACCTGAGATCAGGGCAACGCCGTGGGCATTTCCCTCATTTAAACATCTCCGTGTGTTCCCGGGTTTTACACCCCCGATTGCAAAGACAGGAATATGAACCCTCTCCGTCACATCTCTCAACATATCGACCCCAAGAGGAGCGCCGAATATTTCCTTCGATGGGGTGTGGAAGACGGGCCCGAAGGTGATGAAATCTGCACCTTCATCTTCGGCGTGCACCGCGCCCAAAGGCGAATGGACAGAACGGCCTATCAAAAGATGTCTCCACCCTTCCCGAACTGAAGAAACGGGAACCGATCTTTCTGACAGGTGGACTCCGTCCGCACGGGAGGCGATGGCCACGTCAATCCTGTCGTTCACGAATAGTTTAGCATTAAAACGAGATGTTATCTCTCTCACATTCAGTGCGAGCGAGAGGAGGGCTCTTCCTCCCATCATTTTCTCTCTTATCTGAATTGCCTTTACACCTCCCCGCAAAGCCTCTTCGAGAATTGAAAGAATTCCTCTCTTCCCTGCCCGGGCACTGTCGGTGACAAGATAGAGTCTGAAGTCAATCCGGGAAATATCGGCTATTCCCATTATACGAATGTTCCCGTTAAGGGGCTCGATGCGCTGGCATAGAGCTTTTTTGGAATTCTCCCCGCCAGACAGGCATTTCTCCCACTTTTCACGGCGAACTTCATGGCTTCGGCCATCAAAACAGGATCTTTTGCGCAGGCGATTCCCGTATTCATGAGAATTCCGTCACACCCCAGTTCCATTGCGTAGGCCGCGTCTGACGCAGTCCCCACTCCGGCGTCTACGATTACGGGAATGTTGACGTTCTCTCGAAGAATTTTCAAATTATAGGGGTTCCTGATCCCGAGTCCAGAGCCGATCGGCGCGGCGAGAGGCATGACGGCGCAGCATCCAGCGTCCTCGAGTTTCCTGGCCATGATCGGGTCATCGTTGGTATAAGGCAGGACTGTGAAGCCCTCCTTAACGAGAATTTTCGCTGCCGTAAGAAGCTGCTCCGTGTCGGGAAAGAGGGTTTTTTCGTCCCCGATCACCTCGAGTTTTATCATGTCGCTCATTCCCGCTTCTCTTCCGAGCATGGCAGTTCTTACCGCGTCTTTTTCCGTGTAGCATCCCGCCGTATTTGGCAAAATGAGATACTGTTCGGGGTCGATATGATCCAGGAGTGATTCCCCCCTCCTGTCCCCCAGGTTGACCCTTCTTACAGCAACGGTTACGATCTCTGTCCCAGAAGCTTTAAGAGCCCTGGTCATGGTGGAATAGTCTGGATATTTCCCCGTACCCACGATGAGTCTCGAACTGAATTCTCTTTCTCCGATCTTTAACAGCGTCTCCATCACTTTGCCCTCCTGATTATTATCCTCCTCCCACGAAGGTAACGATCTCGACCCTGTCTCCCGGGGAGAGGTAGGTTGTATCAAAATCTATTTTCCTTACGATTGTTTTGTTCACCTCCACGGCTACCCTCGACGATTTTAGCTGATATTCATCGAGAAGAGCCCGGATGCTCCTGGTACCGTTAAAAGTGATCTCTTCTCCGTTTACTTCGAGTGTGACCTCTCCAGAGCCATCAGAATCTTTCATCGTGGCCTCCCTCCCTGGTCAGGGAAAGTTTTCTGAAAAAACTGTCTCTCAATCTTTCGTGAACGTGACGTGCCTCTTTTTCTATGAGAGCATCACACTTTTGAGCTATATGCCTGTCTTTGGTGGCACGACTGAATTCGGCGAGAGTGAGAAGAGCGTTCGCATGGCACAGATCACTTATTTCTCCCGACGTAGCCTGGAGTGTGAATGTTTCTCCAGTCCTCCCGTTTCTGTAACAGCTCGTGCATAGGCTCGGAATGAGGCCCTCTTCAAGAATCGCCTCCATCATCTCGTTGAGCCCCCTCTTGTCGTCGGTAAAGAATTGCCCCTGTTCCTCGTGCCCCTCACCGGACTCGTAGCCTCCGGGAGTGGTTTTTGACCCTGCGCTGATCTGGGAAGCACCTGATTTCAGGGATTCTTCCCTCAGTGCTCCAGGTTCCCTGGTGGAGACGACTACCCCTGAGGGTGGAGAACTGAGACGGTAGAGGGCAACCACCTTCAAAAATTCCCTGTCCGAAATAGGGTAGGGGGTCCGGGTAATGGGTGTCCCGGGAGCTTCCTTTAGCCTCGGGACCGAGATTGTATGGGGCCATGCCCCGAACTCTCTTCGCAGGTACCGCCCATGAAGGATTGTCGCAATCGTCTCGAATTTCCAGTCGTAAAGGCCGAGAAGGGCGCCTATCCCCACGTCATCAAATCCTCCTCTCATCGCCCTGTCCATGCAGGTAATCCGCCATGAATAGTTAGATTTGTTCCCCGATGGGTGCATCTTTTTGTATGTTTCACGGTGGTACGTTTCCTGAAACACCTGGAAGACTCCCACTCCCGCTCCCTTCAGTTCCCTTAGTTCCTCTTCCCTCATGGGTGCCGCGTTCAGGTGGAGGATCCGCATGTCCGTATTCTCATAAATAGCCCGCACAATATCACCGATATACTCTACAGGTCCATTACTGTAGCTTTCCCCGCACACCAGGAGAAGGCGGCTGTACCCTTTCCCGGAAAGATATTGAGCCTCCCGGCACGCCTCTTCGGGGGAAAGCTGGATTCTTTCGAGTGAACGGTTTTCTTTTCGAAAACCACAGTAAAGGCAGCTGTTGTGACAGAGACTCGAAAGGTAAAGGGGAGCAAAGAGAACAATCCGCTTTCCAAAGACCTCTTCTTTCAATCGTCCCCCGTGAGCGAGGAGGAGCTTTTCCGATTCGGGATCTTCGGTAACGAGAAACCTGGCTCCTTCCCGGGGAGAGAGGGGGTTTGACGGGGTCACCCTGGAGAGAATCTCTTTCGCCTCGGAAAGGGAGAGAGGGGATGCCCCCTCGATAAGAGCTTCGGCAGCTGATTCCAGATCTTCCAGGTGAATATTTTCCATTCCCTTTGTAGTTATCATCGATGGTCTCCTTTAACGAGGATCATTCATCCGCGAGGGTACCATCGGGAAGAAAGCTGGGTGGAAATGAGCTGAGAAGAGACTGTCTACGCTTCCTACGCCGGCATTATCCGGATCAGGTTCAAGGGGTTGCCCGAAAATTAGGGCTCTCAGCGGATTGCACCCCCGCGGAATGTAATTATGGTATCACTCTTGGCTGTTGGTGTATAGGGGATGGTCCGACGTCCTACGTCCGATGTCCGACGAAAAACTGATAATTCCGAGTTCCTAAGTAAATTCGAAATACTAAGCACGAAACTCGAAACAAATCCTAAACTCGAAATACAAATGACCGAAACAACATCCACGTTTTTTCCGGTTCTGTTTTGAATTTTGATCATTCGGATTTGTTTAGGATTTCGTATTTCGTGCTTCGTATTTGATTAACGGGGAACTGAAAAATAATGGCTGTTCAAAGTTCAAGGTTCCGAGTTCAAAGGAAAAACACGATTTATTTCTCTGAACTCTGAACACTGATCTGTCGTTTCTTTCGTATTGCTCCGTAAAGAATTACAAGGACAATGCAGGGAATGAAGGCACCTGCCAGTCCGTCGAATTCAGGGGATTTCCGGTCAGTGACGGAGCATCCTCCTCCTCCGCTTACGAGGACCTCATCGGGAGGTATGGGGAGGGAGAGGGATGATGCTGTATTTACCCGTCCTCCTGAGACAGATTTCCCTGAGAATGCGCTTATGGGATCGACCCCTGAAATGATCATCTCTCTTACCTGAAAGGGAGAAATATCGGGGTTGAGAGAGAAGAGGAGGCCTGCGAGACCTGATACGTAGGGTGCGGAGAAGGACGTTCCCTGGAGGAATGTGAGGTCGTTCCCGGATGTTTGAGCGGAGACTTCGATTTTAAGATCGTCTATGTACCAGCCGTCGTCCACAGTCTGCCCGTCCGTATCGAAGAGAAAACGGAAAAACCCCGATTTCCCGTCGAGATTTCCTATGTCGACGGTAAAGGTGTGCCAGCTGTCATTGAGGGAGCCTGTAAGAGAGTTAATCTCCGAAGTGCTCCCGTTAATCTCGAGGGTGATCTTTTTCGAAGACCAGATGAAGCTGTCTTCGGATGTCTGGATTGTGAGGCTATCGGGCCCATCTTCAGATATCCCCCTCACGACTCCCGTGAGGACGGCGCCGGACATGCCGGTGAAGTCGATTGTGTGGCGGACCCAGGAAAGGGTATCGTTCGCGTAACTCGAGAAGGGGCTGTCTGTTAAGGAGCGTGGGGTGCTGTTTCTTTTTTCGATCGTGGTCCCCCAGGTATCATTCGATCCTCCTGAAGTCCAGTCGGAGATATCGTTGTCATCGAAATTATCGCTAAAGATTACTGTTCTCTTCACATTCGTGCTGAGGATATTTGTTCCGGGAGCGCCCACATCAACCGAGGAAGGACCAAAATTTGAAAAGGAGGCCAACCCGTCGTCCTGATCGGTGGCGGCCACCGACACGATATTCGTGAGTGTATAGGAGGCGGGGTAGAAGGGCTGAGAATCGATATTCCTTCCACTATTCCCCGCCGCGGCGATGAAAAGCACCCCCTGTGTTTTCGCGTTGTCGATAGCCGTGCGCATGGCGGGATCGCTCATGTCTCCCCCCCAGCTTGCGTTGATCACCTTCGCACCGTTATTCACTGCATAATTGATCGCTTCGATGAGTGTGGAGGAGAGGAAAAACCCGGAGGCTCCGCCTGCCTTGAGCGCCATAGTTTTAAGTGTCCATCCCACTCCGGTGATCCCCGTGCCGTTGTTTCCTTCCGCGGCGATGATCCCCGCCACGTGGGTTCCGTGGCCGGAAGGGTCCATGGGGTCGTTGTCGCCGTCCAGGAAATCATACCCTATAGTGTCGTCCACGTAGCCGTTTCCGTCGTCGTCCAGGCTGTTTCCCTGTATCTCCCCGGGGTTCTGCCAGATGTTGTTCGCGAGGTCAGGATGGGTGTAGTCAACCCCCGTGTCGATCACCGCGACAATGACTGAGGGGTCGCCCGTCTCAATGTCCCATCCTTCCGGTCCGTCCACGTCGGCGTCTGAACTTCCCGTCATTCCGTTGACCAGCTGTCCCGTGTTATGAAGGCCCCACTGAGAGGAGAATGATGTGTCGTTGGGAAAAGCGCAAGCCCGGTAGAGGTAGTTGGGCTGGGCACTCTCCACACGGGGATCTGTCCTGTACCGGGAGATGCCTTCTTCCACACTTTCTCCTTCCCGAAGGGGCATAAGAAAGAGATCCTTCGAAATAGACCTTCCTTCACTTTCCCGGGAGCTTTTCCTCAAAGGAGCAGATTTTCCCCTGACCCGGGTGTCGGGACGGAACCGGACGAGGATCTGGCCCCTTTTATAGTGGAGAATTCTCACACTTTTCCCCTCAATCGTTCCCCGAACGCTCCTCTCTGCTTTCCCCTCCGTGGAAAAAGCGATAGAGAGTGCCATGAAGAGAATGAGAAGATGTATCATTCTTATGGGTTTCACCTTTATCCCCTTAAGAGGCATGGAGAATTCCATACACAGATCACTCTGTAAAGAAGTAGTCCTGGTGCCCTTATACTCTTATTATCGGGTTTTTTCTCTCCCATGTTGAGGCCCGGGAGAAGCCATGTTTCCGTAAATTTCTATATAGTCGACGAATGAACCGGAAGATTCTCCCGTGTTGTCGGAATCGTTCATGATGCCGATAGTTGCGGAGGTGGGAGGGTCTTCTCCGAAGGCCTTCCTGTAATCTTCCACTATGTTCACCTTCTCTTCCACCCATTTTCCCGCTAATTCTTCTCCCTCTTCGAGGACGATCATCATTGATTTATCAGTATAGGCATTGGGAATAACCGTGCCCTTTGGGTGTCGGTTAGACCAGATGTAGTTGAGGGAACTGTGGGGATAGGAGAAGAGGGCACCCAGAACCCCCTCTTTGAAGATAACGTAGATCCTCAAGGGGTAATCATCCCCCTCTTTTCTCGCAGCGTCTCCCTTTTTATAGGTATTTTCGATCTTCCAGCGCCATTTCATGAGAGGATAATCGGTCACATTGAAATGTTTTTTGAGGATGATTCCAGACGCTGAGTGATCGCTCCTTGCTTCGACCATAGTAATGGAGCCCTCTTTTCGAATCCTGTAGCTGGTGTGGCGGGGGATCCCCCTGAAGGTGAGTGGTTTCCAGCTGTCTAATGTGGTGAAATCTTCCCGGAGAAATGTATGGGTTGCTATGGCCTGGCTTTGTGTCCTTGTTTTTGCGCGGCTTTCTCCCGAGAGGGAAACCACCGCTAAAATGAGAATGATGAACTTCGTGAATAAATGTCTTCTGAAATCACACATTAATTCTTTCACAGGCGCCGGAGAAAGGAGAGGTATATTCTGAAAATTTTCTGGATCATAGGTGTGAACCTTCTCCTGTTGAACTCATCTGCTGCTTTTCGAATAATCTCTGCCTGGGTGGGGTAGGGATGGATCACCCCGGAAATCTTTTTCAAGCCTATTCCACCTACCATCGCGAGAGTGATCTCGCTGATCATGTCCCCCCCGTTCCTCGCTACGATCGTCGCTCCCAGAATCGAATCGGAACCTTTTTTTACCTGGATCTTTAAAAATCCATCCACTTCTCCATCAGTGATAGCCCTATCAACATCGGTAAAAGGAACTTTAATTGAATCGTAGGGAATCTCTCTTACCCTGCACTCATCTTCGTAAAGGCCCACATGCGCTACTTCCGGATCAGTGTAGGTGCACCATGGAATCGTGAGGGAACTTTTCTTCTTTTTCCCGAAAAAGAGAGCATTCTGAATAACCATGCGGGCAGTGGCATCCGCAGTATGGGTAAACTTGTGGCGGAGGCATATATCACCGGCGGCGTAAATCAGGGGATTAGTTGTCTGGAGATAGTCCGTCACTTTAACCCCTTTCTTTCAGTTGTAGTGGGTAGCG
>CAZPLX010000038.1:0-9372 GCA_964587345.1 uncultured bacterium | reverse complement strand
TAACATGGAAAAAGGGTTTTCCCTTACCCATAAGTGGAAGGAAAAGGGAGACATCGAAGAAATAAAAGCGAAATATAGTGAACGACTCGGAGGAGCCTTTGGAAAACCGGAATCCACGTCTGATTCAGATACCACCCATCTCTATGCTGAGAAAGGAGCATACTCACGCTTCGGCGTATACATTACTCACACGAGTATTCTCATTATTTTGATCGGGGCGATCATCGGGAACGTATGGGGGTTTAAGGGTTTTGTAAACATCGTTGAGGGAACAGAGGTAACTTCCGTTCCTCGCCGCGGTTCCATGGAGCGTGTCAACCTGGGGTTTTCCCTCAAATGCACCAGGTTCTGGATCGAGAACTATCCAAACGGGTCTCCCAAGGAATACTTTTCTGATCTGGTCGTCATAGATGGCGGAAAGGTTGTCAAAAAAGAAAGGATAGAGGTAAACTCACCTCTTCGCTACAAGGGCATCTGGTTCTACCAGGCAAGCTATGGGCCAGCGGGGGCATCAAATATTACCCTCGACGTGAGGAAAAAAGATGGTTCGATCTTTAAAACTCTCACCCTTTCGGCAAACAAGGAATTTCCCCTTACGGAAGTGGGAACTGTGGTAGCGTTGGACTACTCTCAGAATTTTCAGGGGTTTGGACCTGCGATCCTTCTCTCTTTGAAAGGAAAGGAGGGAAAGGAGAGTAAGTTCTGGATATTCAAGAATTTTCCTGAATTCGACAAGAGACGGGGAGGGACATATTACATGTCATTCACAGGAATCGATATGATCTATTACACGGGCCTCCAGGTTGCCAGAGACCCTGGAGTGAATGTTGTATGGTTAGGATGCGCTCTCATGGTGATAGGACTTCTCACCGCATTCTTCGGGTCTCACAGGCGAGTGTGGTTGCGGATCACCCCCCTCGGTGAGGGGAAAACGGAACTCGTTCTCGCGGGATCAGCCAACAAGAACAGGCTTGCTTTCGAAAAAGTATTCGCAAAGATAAAAGAGAAGGTGACTAAAAATTGATCGAATCGCATAATATATCAATTGGCGGGAAGAACTATTTTATAATAAATGTGGTTTTGACTGATTACAGCGTGTCAAGGAGTTCATTATGGGAAGCCTGAACGTCCGGTTTTTTGATATCGGAATGATTCTGTACGGTGTGGCGGCTATCGCCTATGTAACCTATCTCTACTCTAAAAAGGAGGGTGTGGGAAAAGTCGCGTCCTATATCACTCTCGGCTCTGCAGCAGTAACCGCCGCGGCGATAGCTATAAGGTGGGTAGAGTCGTACAATCTTGGGATTGGGCGAATCCCCGTTACGAATCTCTATGAATCCCTCGTCTTTTTCTCCTGGGTTGTCGTCCTCTTTTACATCGTCATAGAGCATAAGTACAAGACAAGGACATTCGGGGCTTTTATTCTTCCCATAGCCTTCGTGACCATGCTTTTTGCCTCTACCGTAGAATCTTCGATCCAGCCATTGGTGCCCGCTCTCCAGTCCTACTGGCTTCACATTCATGTGATCACCTGTTTCATCGGGTACGCAGCTTTTGCCGTGTCTTCAGGAATCGCCGTTGTCTATCTCCTGAAGGACTCGAAGAGCAAGAAGGGAGAAGGGGATAAGGGGCTGCTTGGAATGTTCCCCTCTACGAAGGTCCTCGATGATCTTGTCTACAGGGCTGTGATCACCGGATTTCCCTTTTTGACTGCCGGGATCATTACGGGAGCGGCCTGGGCAAATTATGCATGGGGAACTTACTGGTCCTGGGATCCGAAGGAAACGTGGTCCCTCATCGTGTGGCTCATCTACGCGGCATTCCTCCACGCGAGGATCACACGTGGATGGCACGGAAGGAAAACAGCGATTCTTTCCGTTGTGGGATTCCTTGCTACCATCTTCTGTTATCTTGGAGTGAACCTGGTTCTTTCCGGCCTCCACAGCTACGGGGGTTAATGATCATCCTCGCTTATTCCTGATTTGCGGAGGAGGTATCTCTCTTACCTGCCGACGCAGATATAGTCGAATCCCATTTTTCTCAGCCTTTCGGGGTTGTAAAGGTTTCTCCCGTCGAAAATCACAGGCTTCTTCAACTCTCTCATGATTTTTTCAAAATCGGGTTCCCGAAAAGGAGCCCATTCTGTAAATATGATCAGCCCGTCGGCATTTTTTAGCACTTCATAATTGTTCTTTCCGAAAGAGATCGATCTTTCACCACGAAAATGAGTTTTCCCATTCTCCATCGCAACAGGGTCATATGCCCTGATTTTTCCCCCACCTTCCATGATGGACGCCATTACTTCGAGTGAAGGGGCTTCCCGGATGTCATCTGTTTTTGGTTTGAAAGAGATTCCCCACACTGCAAACTTTTTCCCCGATAACTTGCCTCTGTAATATTTCTTGATTTTATTAAAAAAATGAGCTCGCTGATCTCTGTTCACTTTCACCACCGAATCGAGGATCCCTGGTTTTACCTTGTAATTCTTCGCTGTGGCAATGAGGGCCCGCAGATCTTTAGGGAAGCAGGAGCCGCCAAAACCGATCCCGGGATAAAGAAATTTATTCCCGATTCGAGGATCCGATCCGATCCCCTTTCGCACACTTTCAACATCTGCACCGACGGCATCACAGATTTTTCCTATTTCGTTCATAAAAGAAATTCTCGTGGCGAGCATGGCATTTGCGCTATATTTGGTCATTTCAGATGACCGGATATTCATCAGAATTATTTTTTCACCTCTTCTCGAAAAGGGGGCGTAGAGTTCTTTCATGATTTCCCCCACCCGGGCATTTGAACACCCGATCACAATCCTGTCGGGGAGCATGAAATCGGCTACAGCTGCTCCTTCTTTCAAAAACTCAGGATTATTCACCACATCAATATCAGTGGATGGATCGGGAAGGTTCCCCCGGATAATTTCCTCAACCTTTTCTGTGGTCCCTACCGGGACCGTTGATTTTGTCACGATTATCTTGTAGGAATTGATCTCCCCTGCGAGTTTTTTTGAAGCGTCAAAAATTCCCTGGAGATTTGCCTCTCCTCTTCTCCCAGAGGGTGTTCCCACGGCCAGAAAAATAACGAAGGAATCGGCAACCGTTTCCTTAATGTTTGTAGTAAATCGAAGCCTTCCCTGGGAAAAGTTTTTTAAGACCATCTCAGAAAGTCCAGGTTCGTAAATGGGGATGATCCCTTTCTCGAGGCGGGAGATTTTCTTTTTATCGATATCGTAACAGGTAACGTCATTCCCCATTTCCGCAAAACAGGCACCCGTAACGAGCCCCACATATCCCACACCGACCATACCGATCCTCATTGGTATCGTACCTCCCTTTGGATTTCGGACTAAGAATACGCATGAAGGGGAGTGATGTCAAGTTCGGGGAGGTCTGGAACGGCTCGAATCGTAAAGAAAAAAAAGGAAAAAAAGGTACCTCATTCTCTCTCTCGGACACATGATAGAATAGTATATCGTCCGAGTGAGGAAGTAAGGGAAGGAACTCCGAATTTTATGAAGATAAGCGCTCCCGTAGATAGGTTAGAGGAGACAGAGTTTCTTATTTTGCAGGGTGCTGCCGAGCTTTACGGGTCTCTCTTGCCTCCCTTCTGGGAAGAGAAGTATGGCAAAGCTCTCTCTTTTAGCCGCCATTCCCAGAAGGGCGAACACATCCCCTCGGGAGAGGATATCAGGGAGATCACGAGGATCTGCAGGGAAAGAAGGGTTCCCTTTTTTCTCTCCATGGAAGCTCTCCTCATACCCGAGAAAGATATTCATGAGACCCTGTCCTTCATCCGTGAAGTTATCGATTGGGGGGTTGAGGGAGTAATTCTTTCTGACCTGAACCTTCTCGCCGCTATACGTGATGAAGAACCGGATGTGGAAATCCATTGCAGTTCCACCTTTTTCATTATTTCAGGGGCATCACTCGGTTTTTTCCGCTCTCTTGGGATACAAAGGGCCATCCTTCCCGGTGAGCTTACCCTCGATGAGTTGGATGATTTGAGGAGTATAGAAGGAGGGTTCAAGTTAGATGTTCCTGCCTTCAAGGGAAAGTGCCCGAATATAGAAGGGATCTGCTCCCATTTTCATGATGATCCGGATAGAAGGTGGCCTTGCGAAATCCCCTACAAGAAGCGATGGAAGGGAGTTTTCGACAAAAAATTGGTCGATAGAATATTCGCATGTATCGGGGAATGGGAAACCCTGGACCGCTCCTTTTCCTGTGGAATTTGTGCTCTTCCTTTTCTTGACAGAAAAGGGTTTCATTCTGCCCGGATCCTCGGTTCTTATAGGGACCTGGAAGGAAAAGGCAGGGCAGTAAGGATGATGAAAAGAGTCTTGGAAGTATGCGAAGGGGAGGAAAATATGTCCCGATGTGTCGGGATGGGACGATCTGTCTATACTGAGGAGTATGACAGGGTATGCACCAGGAAAGAGTGCTATTTCCCGGAATTTTTCAACGAAGGGGCTTCGGAATGAACTACCTCTTCATTTCCGACCTCTTAAACCTTGAATCCCCGGGGGAGGATTCCCGGCGCGGAATCGCCGTGGGGAGCGAATATTGCTTCCACCTCCTGCCGAATGATAAAGAAGGGGAGATATTGTCAGAGATGGCGAGGGGTGTGTGCTCACCGATGCTCATGGTCCTTCCCTATCTTCGAGATAGGGAAATCGAACACATTTTGCCACTTCTTCTCACACTTTCGGAAAGGGGAAATCTCAAAATAGTGGTGAATGATTGGGGGACTCTTGGAATCCTTTCACATCTGATTCCAGAGGTTCCTCTCATATGTGGCCGGCTTATCTCCGGACAGAGTATCTGCATAAAGGGAGAAGATTCGCCTTTTTTATCCGAAGAAGGAAAAACAGTTCTCTCCATGGACATCTTAGACTCCGCCAGGGGAAATGCTATTCTTCGTAACCGTTTCAGGGTAGAGGGGGTCTGTGTGAATACTACCCTTAGAAAGATTAATTACAGCGGGGGCGAGGGAAAGATCTATTGTTATCCCTACGCGCTCCTGTCGATTACCGATTGCTGTCCCTATAGGGGAAACAGGCCGTCAGCTCTTCTCTCTTACTGTTCCAGACCCTGCAGAAAAGGGTACGTAACTCTTACTCACGATACTATAGGGTCTGAGATCTACCAGAGAGGAAGGGCGAGATTTTTCAACTCCTTCCCCCAGGGAAAAGGAGTGTCTCTCCCAAAGGGGGATTGCCTCGAATTTCTCGAAGTTCCCTGAAGAGGGGATATCCCCTCCATGGGGCAAGGAGATATGCTTTATCCTGTTGATGTGAGGGATAGATATGATATAGGTAGTGTGGTATCGACCAGAAAAAAAAATGTAAAATCACATATTGATGTCAAGGAGGAAGTTGATGGGAAAAAAATGGTATTCACACACAGTTGCCTATTTGGTTCTGTTCCTGCTGATTTTTTCACTACAGGCCTGTTCTTCGAAAGAAGAACCAAAGAAGGGGGGAGCCCTCGCTACGGTGAACGGAGAGAATATCAGCGTGAAGGACCTGAGGGAATTTTTAGGTGTTCGGGCGGGTGCCCACAGAGTGTTTGGCGTACCTCGCGCGAGGATGAAGAGTGCTCTTGAGAGCATCATCGCGGGGAGGCTCCTGGCAAGTGAGGGGAGAAAAAAGGGATATGACAAAGATAAGGCATTTATGAAGCGGTACGAGGATGCAAAAAATGATCTCTACATATCTTCTCTTTTCCGGGAAAAGGTGGGAAATGTTGTCACCGTCACAGAAGGCCAGATCAAAGATGAATCGAAGAAGATAATGGAAAAGGAGAAAAAGATCAGTGAGGCAGAGGCGCTTCAAAAGGCGACTGAGGGACTCTACGATAAACAGTTCAAGGAGAGCGACAATATTATCGTTGCGAAGGCTCAAAAAAAGATCTCCATGAAAATAAAGGATGAGACGTTGAAAAAGATTTCCTCGGGGAAAACTCTGGTTGATAGTACGGCGGTCGCGACAGTAAACGGAGATGCGGTAACTTACGGGGAAGTAAAGGAAGAGCTGGGGAATGTGGCGGGACACAACGTTTCCGGCCTGGTAAAAGATGTGAACGCCCTGAAAGCAATCCTCAAAAGGATTTCCATAAAGAGAGGCCTCTTAAGTTACGCAATGAAGGAGAAGGTGGATGAGAGGGAGACTTTCTCACAGTTGAAAAAGAATTTCGAGAACTCGCTTCTCGTTTCTCTCTTCATTGAAAAAGACCTTCGAAAAGGTCTAAAGGTCACCGTGGAAGAAGCGAAAAAGGAATACGATTCTCACCCGGAGATGTTCATTCAGGGAGAGCAGGTGAAGGCCCGCCACATTCTCGTAAAAGATGAGAAAACTGCGAATGAGGTATACGAGAAGGTGAAGAAAGGAGAGGATTTCGGGAAGGTTGCCAAAAAATATTCAACAGGCCCCTCCGCGTCAAATGGCGGGGAACTCGGATATTTCGGGAAGGGAAAAATGGTGAAGCCCTTTGAAACCGCGGCATTTGCCCTCAAAGTGGGAGAGATTTCAAAACCTGTGAAAACCTCCTTCGGCTATCATGTTATTCAGGTTACGGACAGGAAAAAGAAGAGCACGATACCTTTCAAAAACATAAAAGACAAATGGATTCAGTATCTTACGGAAAAAAAGGCTAACGAGAAAGTACACTCCGTTGTGGAAGAATTGCGAAAAAAGGCAGACGTAAAGATTGACGAATCTCTCCTGGATGCTGTCTGACAGGAAAAAGAATGACATCCCCTTCGAAAGGAGTTGGATGGATAGGAGGGAAAATATCAGGATGAGAAGGGAAGGAATGAAGATCGGAGTGAAGGTATGTATTCTCCTTTCCTTCTTTGTGTCCCTCTTTCTTGTCCGGGCGGGAGGAGAAGAGGCCCCGCCTCTCGAAGAAACCCTTCCCCCGGGGATACAGGTGCAGATTCTCGTTCCCGGTGCTCTGGCTCCTCCTTTCAGGCTCAGTGATCTTTCCGGAAAGGCCTACTCTTTTTCAGGAACCCCCACTAAGAAGGCTCATCTGATCCTCTTCTGGTCTATGTTTTGCAGGCCCTGCAGAAAGGTCATGAAATCGCTCAATAAGATTAACGGGAGATTTTTCGGGAAGGGACTGGAAATTGTTGCAATATCCATGGATGGGGAACCTCTGCAAAGAGTTGTGGCCGGCTTTGTGATGCAGGAAAAATACAGCTACAAGGTGCTCCTTGATCAATTTAACGAAGACGAGACTTTCGAGGTTGCGAGGCGCTACGGAATCACCTCGAGGCCATCACTCTTTTTAATAAACAGAAAGGGTGAAATTACATACATGAAGACAGGAGTTGTGACGGCAAGGGAAGTTGAACAGCAGGTGGTGAAAGCCCTTTCCCGGTAATTCCTCACGGGGACATCCGATAATGAAACAGGTAAAGCTTACACATACTCTTTATATTCCCCGGGACATATTTGATCCGGGGTATCCCCAGTTTGCGATCGTGGGGAGGTCGAATGTAGGGAAGTCTTCTCTGATCAACCGTCTTTTTGGAAGGAAAAAACTTGCGAGGACAAGCCAGACTCCAGGATGTACGCGGTCGATCAACTATTATCTCGTAGATGAAAAATTCATAATCGCAGATCTTCCCGGCTTCGGATTCGCAAAAGTTTCCGTGAATCTTCGAGAATCGTGGAGGGAACTCATCGATACCTATTTCCGGAATGTAGCGCAGATAAAGGGTGTGGCAGTTCTGATCGACTCAAAAAGGAAGTGTGAGGAAGCGGAGGCTGATATTTTCCAATATCTCTCTGAAAGAGAGATTCCCGGGCTCTTCCTCTATACAAAGATTGACAGGTTGAAGCAGAAGGAGAGGGCAATCCTCCAGAATGAATCCCTTGCACAGGCTTTCGAGTTCACGAATAGGGAGCCCATCTATTTTTCTGCGAAGACAGGGGAGGGGAAGAATAAACTTACAAGGGCAATCAGGGAACTCGTGTTGGGAAAGAGATAAGGAATATTTACCCTTGATTTTTCCTTGTTTACACGATATTTTGACTGGGTTTTCTCACTTTCCCTTCCTGGCAGGTAATTAGGAGGAATTCATTGTACAAGATAGTTGAAAGGAAAGAGATTGCGAAAGATGTGTTCCTCAACAGGATCGAAGCCCCCTATATCGCGAAAAAGAGGAAAGCGGGCCAGTTTCTGATTCTCCGGACAAGCGAGCAGGGTGAGCGGATACCCCTGACCATCGTTGATTCAGACATGGATCGGGGTACCGTCACCATAATCTATCAGGCTGTGGGGAAAACGACGAGAGAACTCTCTTCCATGGATGTGGGGGACAGCATTGTTGACATTGTGGGCCCACTCGGTCGGCCAACCCACATAGAGAACCTCGATACAGTCGCCTGCGTGGGAGGAGGGATAGGGAATGCTCCTCTCCTTCCGATTGCGAAAGCCTTCAAAGAAAATGGAAGCACACTTATCACGATCATCGGCGCCCGGACGAAAGAGCTGATCATGCTGGAAGACGAGATGAGGGAAATAAGCGATGAATTCATCGTAACCACCGATGATGGGAGTTATGCGAAAAAAGGTTTTGTCACAGATGCCCTGAAAGAGGTGATAGATAGAGGTGAAAAGCTGGGTCTCGTCATTGCCATCGGCCCCATCCCTATGATGAGGGCTCTCTCGGAGGTTACCAGGCCCTTTGGGATCAATACTGTGGTGAGTCTGAACCCCATTATGGTTGACGGAACCGGCATGTGCGGAGCCTGCAGGGTATCAGTCGGGGGAAAGACCCGGTTCGTGTGTGTTGACGGACCCGAATTTGACGGGCACAAGGTGGATTTTCTGGAACTCGTAAAGAGAAACAGGGCGTACATGGAGCTCGAAAAAGTTTCCAACGAACTGTTCGCGGAGAGGGGGAAGAAAAAGGTCAAGGAGGGAGGAAAGTGAAGGATCGAAAAAGACCCAAGCCTTTTACCATCCCCAAGCAGACAATGCCCGAACAGCGTCCATCCGTTCGGGTAAAAAATTTCATGGAAGTTCCCTTCGGATATACACCCGAGCAGGCCATCGCTGAAGCCTCGCGGTGCATTCACTGCAAAAATCCCCAGTGTGTGAAGGGGTGTCCGGTGAGCATAAAAATTCCCGAATTTATAGAACTTGTAAGGCTGGGAAAGTTTCTCGAAGCGGCAAGAAAGATTAAAGAAGATAACGGGCTCCCCGCGGTATGTGGAAGGGTATGCCCCCAGGAAGAGCAGTGTGAGATGCCCTGTGTTATTGGAAAGAAGGACGATCCGGTTGCGGTAGGAAGGCTCGAGCGTTTTGTCGCCGATTTCGAAAGGGTAACGGGCAACATCGAGATCCCCGGGAAGGCACCTTC
>CAZPLX010000037.1:0-9618 GCA_964587345.1 uncultured bacterium | reverse complement strand
GGGAGAAGTAGGTGATTCCTCTCTTGTAGGCATTTTCTGCCATCATTTCCCTGAGATCCCTGTCCCTCACGAGGAGGGCGAGTTTCTCGTACAGTTCCTCTTCCCTCGACACCAGGAAGAGGTCCCTCCCATCAACATAAATGTCTTCGTCGATGGCCCCCCTCCACACGATGCAGGGGACTCTGTGGGCCATCGCGTGAAGAACGAAGGCACTGTTTCCCCTGGAGGAGCCATCATCCCTCCCGGCCGGGTAGATGAAAAGATCGATGGAGGAGAAAAATTGCTTCGCATTCTCACGGGTCAGCTTGGTGTAAAGGTACCGCACTGGAGGGTCGAATCTCACGAACTTGTCTGCTGTCACTTTGAAGACAAGGGATGAAAATTTTATTGATATTTTTACAAGAGTCCTCTCAATCGATCTTATGGCATCCACACTTCCCCCTGTCCCTGCAAACCCGATAAACTTCATGCTTCTCCTCTCCTTCCTACCATCCACGCCGGAGGGAAATAAGGGGGGTACTCTCCTTACATTAAGATTGAATTTCCTCAAGGATCTCATATGGTGATGCCCCTCGAGGAGGATTCCTTTGACAGCCTTTGCTGCTTTTCCCAATTTATTCCTGAATACCCTCTCCTGTTGCGTGAGATGATGATCGTCTCCGTCCATTTTTATGAGTTCATGGGGTGACAGTTCAAGAAGGAGGCGGTCATTGAGGAGCCGTGTGCTTCTCAGGAAGGGAATATCGAGAGTGTTCCTTGCGAGAACGCAGTCGAAGCAAACGGCATGGAGGACCTTCTTCACACGTAATCCCAGAGGGATGAGCGACAAAAGGCTTGTCCTCTCAGGTAGTCCCGGAGGAGAGGGAACTGGGCAGAGGGTGATGTCGAAGTCGTCCGATAATCCGCTAGCCAGGGTAGAGAGTTTTCGATCCACGAGGCTCGGCTCGAGCTCTCTCTCTATGATGAGAATCTTTCCCTTTTTCATTGGCTCTCCCCGCCTCCATGAGGGGTTTCCCTTCCCGAGTGGAGGAAGGTTTTCACTTGGGGACAGGTTCCCTTCTCTCCACGAGCTCTTTCATGTCTTGCTCGGTTTTACTCACAATCTTCCACTTCAAGGGCAGGAGAAAATATTTTCTGTGCTTCAACAGGAACCGGAATTTCCCCTCCCTTACCGGGTTCTCCGAGAAGAGATGAAGGTTGTGTCCATTCGTTACGAAAAAAAGGCCATACAGCTTGCCAAGTTGCCGGAGGGACTCACGGGAATAGAAAGAGATATGCTGCCCGTGTTCCGGGGAATAGTACCACCACTTCCCGGGGGCCGGCACCGGGTCGGGGAGAAGCACCGTCGAGAAGAGGATGTTCCGGGAGATGGATACTATTTCCGCAAGCGAATTCTTTGGCTCCAGGAAATGCTCGAAACACTCGAAGGCTGTTACCAGGGAGATAGGTTCTCCCTCCCTGTACTCAAAACCCCTTGCGAGGAGGTTGTCGGCATAAGGGTCCATCCAGTAATAATCGAAACCCCTGTCCCTCATGAGGCGTGTAAAAATCCCGTATCCTCCTGAATAATCTAAATATTTTCCATGGTGACCGAAGAGGTGGTAGAGAAGTACCGACGCGTCGTCGGCAAACTGGATATTGCGCGTCAAAATGCCCGTGTCGTAGGGATTGATGGGATTCTCATAGGCCTCCTCCAGCCAGAATGGGTTTTCCACCTGGAGAAAACCGCACTGCGAACACCTGTGATAGGCTCCTTCGTAAGAAGCCATCACCTTGCCATGGAAGGCGAGGGGTGATTCGCTATTGCAGATCCTGCACTTCATCGATCTTCACTCAGAAATTGATGATACCACACTGCATATCCTTCCCCTGCTCGGGGTATCAGCCTGAGCCCCGCAAGGCTCTCTCGTACACGTCCAGGGTCTTTTCTGCTGTTTTTTCCCAGGAGAAGGCTTCTGCCCTCCTGAGACCCCTTTCCTTCATCGCATTTCGTTTTTCCTCGTCTTCCCAGAGGTTCCAGATCACTCGCGACATCTCTTCCGGTGAAGAAGGGTCGAAAGTTACCGCAGCGTCTCCGGCAACTTCGGGGAGGGCGGAAGTTCGGGAACAGACCACGGGACAGCCACATGCCATGGCCTCGATTACAGGCATGCCGAATCCTTCGTAAAGGGAGGGGAAGACGAGCATGACCGCCATATTGTAAAAGAGGGGAAGTTCTTCTGAGGGGAGAAAGCCCAGGAAGGTGATGTGGTCTTTAAGCCCCATCTCACCTATTTTCATCTTAAGTTTTTCCAGACCATTCATGGAAAGGCCTGAAAATACCAGGTCACAGGGGAAATGGTGCTCTTCATAAAGCAGTTTGGTCGCCTCGAGGAGGTTTTCGTGGTTCTTGTGGGGCCACAGCCCGGCGGGGTAAAAAAGGAAGGGCTTTGTGAGTGAATACTTGTGTTCGAGGAGAGATCTTCCCTTCTCACGATCCATGACCCTGAATGCCTCACCCTTTCCCAGGTAGACAACGTCGACCTTGTCCCGGGAAACCCCATACTTTTCCACGAGGCAGTCCCTGGTGAATTTCGAAATAGCGATGATTCGTGTCGCCTTTTCTGCTGACCTCCGGTAGCTCTTCTGACGGTTCTCGAGCTCTTTCCTGGAGAAGAAGTGGGGATAATATTCCTGCTGGAGATCATGGAAGGTGAGCACCACGGGGGGCTTGAGTCCCTCCAGGTCGAAGGTGGTGAAAGGACAGTGGATGAGGTCCAGATCGAGCCTGTTTACCTGACAGGCGATAAGATCTATACCTACGCTGTTACGTAACACTTTATAGGCAAGGCGTTTGATCGAGCCTCTCTTGAAGTCAAACAATTGCTCCGTAAAAAGGGAATTGTGTAATGCGAAATACCCTGTACTTTTTTCATCACAGAGGAGGGTGTAGCGATTCAATCCCCCCAGAAACTGGAAGTGCGTCAGTAGCTGATTGAAGTATACCTCTGTACCTCCGCTTCCACCGGGGCTGAACCTTAAGAGGTCTAATCCCACATGAATATTCATTAAAGAATCTCTTGCCTGTAATGGCGTGTATTATGGGGTAACGTGGTAAGAGTAGTCATTGGTTTTGTTATCAGATCCATAGAGGAATTTTTCCTTTGAAAAAGAATTAATGTTAATTATAGTATAAAGTTAGCAAATACCACTTTAATATCCTTATAATTCAAATGGTTTTGCCTGGCATTATAGGTTAGTAAATATTTGCATAACCAGGCCCCGAGAGGACTTTTGTCCGGGAGAGTAATGCCGGATGGACACGCCGATTCTTTTCATTGTCTTTAACCGTCTTGAAACGACGAAGAAAGTTTTCAATTCCCTTCGGAAAGTTCGTCCTTTAAAACTCTATGTCTCCGCTGATGGTCCAAGAATGGAAAAGGAAGGAGAATCGGAAATTATCGAGGAAGTGAGAAAATTCATACTCGACCATATTGATTGGGATTGCCAGGTGAAGACGCTTTTCAGGGATACCAACCTTGGCTGTAAAATGGCTGTGAGCAGTGCGATCGACTGGTTTTTTGAGCATGAGACCGAAGGGATCATTTTAGAGGATGATTGCCTCCCAGACATCTCCTTTTTCTATTTCTGCAAGGAATTGCTTGAGTATTACAGGGAAGATAATCGAATAATGATGATTTCGGGAACGAACTTCTTCGTGACAGAGCCCGAAATCTCGAACAGCTATTTTTTTTCCAGGTATTTTGCCATATGGGGGTGGGCAACATGGAGGAGGGCCTGGAATTTATATGATATTGAGATGAATGAATGGGAAAGGGTGAAAGAAAGAGATCAACTCGCCTATCTCGTGGACGGGTATTTCACCAAGATGTTTTTCAAGAGGATGTTCGACACCTATCGGGAAAACCAGATAGACACCTGGGATATTCAGTGGGTGTATACATGTCTTTTCAATTCGGGGCTGAGTATAATACCAAAATACAATCTTGTATCGAATATTGGAGTGGAAGGGACTCATACACCAAAAAAAGTGAGTGAGAATCTCTTTATTCCAGTAAAAAACCTGCCAACAGAAAACCTGGTTCATCCCAAGCATATGTATCCAAATCTGATTTACGACAGGAAGTTTCACAGGGTGAAAACAAGACCCGATGTAATAAAGGGAATGTTAAGAGATTTTAAGAGAAAAATAAGGTCCTTCGTGATGAGAAAAAAGGGAGACAAGTGTCAGAAGGCATAGTGAGAGAAAAATCAGGTAGGTGAATCGCTTCATGAAAATCAGAAAGAAGTTAAGAGAAATAATCAACAAAGATCTTATCGTCAATCATTTTCACACAAATTACCCAAAAGATGCACTGCTCAGTTATATAGTTCACCCATTCAAAAAAGGTATCAGGTTTACTCACACCAATTTCGCGGAATCCCTTGAGATTGCAAAACTTCTTTCATCTCTTGGATACAACGTAGATGTCGTAGATTTTAATAATTCCTACGAGCTTGATTATCAAAAATATTCTCTCATATTTGGTTTTGGTGATCCCCTCGTCAATAGTTTTATAGGGAGAAGAAAAAAGATTACTACAATCTACTACGGTACTGGTATGCATATTTCCCATCAGAACCTTTGGACTCTCAAAAGGGTAAAAGATGTGTACCAGAAAAAGGGCGTCTTCCTTCCGGAGTCGGGCAGAATAGTCGAAAAATCGTGGTCTGTTCAGACAACCCTCGTAGATTCCATCATCGCGTTGGGAAATGAAGTGGTGGCGGAATCTTATAGAAAAGAGTTCTCAGGGCCTGTTTATACAGTTCCCGCATCATTTTACCGGATTCTTGATGGGTTCTCGATTCTTTCAAAAAAGAAAATTGCAGATGCAAAAAACACGTTTCTTTGGTTTGGGAGCGTGGGGCATATTCACAAAGGCCTTGATCTGCTCTTGGACTATTTTTGTGAACAGGATCATCTGGAACTGCATGTGTGCGGGCATATATCGGGTGAGGAGGGGTTTGAGTCTGTATATTATGAACAGTTGTACAAAAGGTCGAACATTCACACCCATGGGTTTGTGGATATCACTTCTCCTCTATTCCGTGAACTCATGGAGAGTTGTATGTTTGTGATATCTCCTTCCTGTTCCGAGGGGGGGTCGCCCGCCGTACTGACGGCAATGGGAAATGGGGGGCTCATCCCTGTTATCCATAGGTTCTGTTCCCTTGACATGAATGATTATGTGGTAGAGTTGGATGATTTTACCGGAGAAGCACTGGAAAAGGCGATTTCGATTGCTCTGAGCAAAAATGAGGGTGAGTTGAGGGAAATGAGCCAGGCCTGCTACGAAGAGGTAACAAAGGTTCATTCCATCGAAAACTTCTATAGAAAGATGGGGAAAACCTTATCTGAAATAGTGTTATGAATAATCAGTATGCGAAAATTTCTGTTATATCTCCCTCCTATAACCAGGGCCACTTTCTTAAAACAAATATTCTTTCCATTCTGGAACAGAATTACCCCTCTGTTGAGCATATCATCATAGATGGGGGCTCTACGGATACAACGGTGGACATCCTGAAGTCTTTCGACGATCACATTACGTATTGGGTGAGCGAACCGGACAGGGGGCAGTCAGACGCTCTCAACAAAGGCCTTGCGCAGGCTACGGGTGAGATCATCGGGTGGCAGAATTCGGATGATTTTTACCTACCCGGGGCGTTTCACCTTGTTGGGAAGATCATGGGGGATAATCCCGCTATCGATGTTCTTTATGGTGATTTCCTCTACGTAGATGAGGAAGAAAAATTCGTCGGATCGAAAAAGTATGCCCCCTGTTTCGATATCAGGGAATACCTCTATGTAGGGGCGAACATTTCGAACCAGAGTGTTTTCTTTCGCAGGTCTGCCCTTAAGAGGGCGGGAGGGTTCGACGTGGACCTCCACCTCGCAATGGATTTCGATCTTTTTCTGCGCCTCGCATCTTTCGCAAATTTTAAACATGTGCGCGCCTATCTCGGAGGATACCGGGTCCACGGGGAACAGAAGGGTCAGACTCTGACCGGGGAGAACGCGGTGGAATACAAAATTCTCCGTGAGAAGATGGGCATATCAGTTGATGAGAAGATTCCCTGGAAGGCCCAATACCGAGGGCGTAAATTCTATTACCGTACCCGGAGGAACCTCCTGAAATTTATCTACTATCCTCTTTACCTGTTGGATCCCCTCTGCCGTGGTATAAGGGATTAATGGGGCATTATCTCAGAAGGGTTCGGACAAAGGAGATGTAGCGTTCCACGTTTTTTCCCATGCCGAACTCTCTCCTTGCTTTTTCCATTCCTCTCATTCCGAGACGCTCTCGCGTCTTTGCAGACTGGCAGAGGGATTCCAGGGTTTTTGAAAATTCCTGTACCCCCCCTGATACAAGGATCCCGGTCTCGCCGTCATCGATGAGTTCACCAAAGCCGGCACGGTTGTATGCGATGAAGGGGAGACCGCACGCCATGGCTTCCATGGCGACGAGGGAGAGACCCTCTGTCTTCATGGTGCTGGCAATGATGTCCATCTCCAGGTAGAAATCAGCGATCTTATCGTGGGGGATCTGTCCATGAAATCGCACGGATTTCCCTATGCCGGCCTTTTCAGATCTCCTCTTCAGGGCTTCCACTTCCCCATCCTTTCCGGATCCTACAAGGTGTAGTTCAAGGTCAATCCCCTTTCCTAGAAGGATTGCCGCACTATCTATCAGTTCTCCCTGATTTTTATCAAATCTTCCCACCATCCCGATCTTTATCCCGTCGCTTCCATGGAAGGAACTTTTTGCCCGGGAGAAGAGGGACAGGTCGATTCCCGTGGGAATGACTGCCGATTTTTCCTTCACTGAAGGGTACTTTTTTGTGAAGGAAGAAAGAACAAAATCTGAAATAGATGCGATTCCGTCAGGTAGGGATAAGGGGAGAAGGTGTGGATGGTTGAGGTAGCAGTGCTGGTAGAGGAGAAGGTGCGATCCTGGCAGATGTTTTTTCAGGTACCATCCTCTGAATATATCGTAGTAGCGGTTTACATGGATCAGAGTTTCTTTTCTCCTCCCGTGCCAGAGAGCTGAGAGTTTCCTTATCCCCCGAAAACCTCTTGGAAGTACAAAAACATCCCCGCGCTTTCCGTATCTCTTCTCATATTCCCCTCCCTTTCGCACCAGGATTTTTCTTTCTATATCCATGCTCTCGAGTTCTTTCGACAAAAGCTCGAGATATTCCTCCGCACCACCCCATCCACGGGCCATCGAAAGGAGTATGATACCTTTCACACTCAACATGTGCCCCCTATCGCCCGGTAGAAACGCAGATGATTTTCCCCCATCACGTCTACCGTGTGATCCTTTTCCACGATTGACCTTCCTTTTCTGCCGAGATCTCTCCTGAGTGAATCGTCCAGGAGAAGACGGGAAATAGCTGCGGCAAGTTCATTGGCCCCTCCCTCGACGAGGACTCCACCTCCCTTCTCGAGCATCTCCACATATCCCCCGCTTTTGTATGCAACTACGGGCGTGAAGGAGGCTAAGGACTCGATGTGGACGATTCCAAATCCCTCGTTCCGGTGGGTAGAGACGGACAGGTCGAGATCGTAGAAAATCTGGGGAATTAGATCTTTTTCCACCCGGCCAGTGAGAATCAGATTATCTTTGACCCCCAGACGCTTTGCTCTCTCTTCGATCTCTTCGACCTGTCCCCGGTTTCCCCCTCCAATGATTGCCACTGTGAGTGAGGGAAAAGAATCAAGAAGATGTGCCGCTGTTTCTACCAGTTCAACCTGGTTTTTCCAGAGTTCTCCCACCATTCCGATAATAGGAAACCCTCTTCCCCTGAAGTATTTTCTCTCCCTGTGAGGGTTCTCTTTAGTCTCCCTGTCCCCCTGGAAGAGAGTGATACCATAATTAATTACCCTGGAAAGATCTTCCACTCCAGGATTTGTCCGGAGAAAGGAGTTTTTTGTATATTCAGATGTAAAAATGATCCCATCCATCCTTCCGAGAAAGGGAACCTTCCGACCGGTAGGGGTGTGGAATACGGAAACGAGGCCCGGTTTTTTCGAAAGGAAAGGGGATGCGAGTTTCAGCGCAAGGTAAGTGGGAAGCACGTCGTGTTCCCTGTTTATGGAGATCACATCCGGCGCGCTCTTGATGATCGCCGAGGCTGCCTGGTTGATGGATAAGAGAGCTTTTACCCCATCCCTGTCTATGGGATACACTTTGAATCGGTCCCGGGGAAGTGTCTTTTCCAGGATCCCTCCTTTTCTTACCAGGAATGAGACCTCTCCCTCATGGTCCCAAAGCCAGGAGGAAAGTTCCTGTATATGTTCCTCGGCCCCTGAACAAAGGGGAGCATGCGTGACGAAGGTGAGCCTCATGGAGATGTCTGCCCTCTCCGCGTAAGATCTCTTACCAGCTTTTGGAGTGGTCCAGATTACCCTTGAACCATTCAATGGTTTTTGTAAGTCCCTCTCTCAAGGAATAATTCGGGGAAAAATCGAGAAGTTTCCGTGCCAGAGAGAGGTCGGGCTTACGCCTTGTGGGGTCGTCTTTTGGAAGCTTTGAGTGGATGAGAGGAGAGTCACATCCGACCAGGTCCCTGATGAGACCTGCGAGTTCGAGAATGGACACTTCCTCGTCGCTTCCCATGTTTATCACGATGTTGTCCCTGTTGAGGTTGAATGCGACCCTGGTGATGCCCTCTATCAGGTCATCCACATAACAGGGGCTTCGTGTCTGTTTCCCCTCCCCATAGATGGTGATGGCCTCTCCCTTCAGACACTGGGTGATGAAGTTCGAGATCATTCTTCCATCATCGGTGCGCATCCGGGGGCCGTAGGTGTTGAAGATTCTGATGATGGCAATGTCCAGGCCGAACTGTTTCTGGTAGACATAGCTCAAGGTTTCGGCAAACCGTTTTCCCTCGTCATAACATGATCTGGGGCCTATTGAATTCACGTTTCCCCAATACGATTCCGGCTGGGGATGGACGAGGGGATCGCCGTAGATCTCCGACGTGGAAGCCATGATGAACTTCGTATCAAATGTGGTTGCCAGGTCCAGAAGGTTCTTCGTTCCGAAGGAATTCACCATGGCAGTTTCCAGGGGAAACCAGGAGTAGTGGACCGGGGAGGCGGGAGAGGCGAAATGAAATATGTAATCGGGTTTGTCATCTATCTCGAGAGGGCTACTAATATCGTGATGAATGAAAGTGAATTTTTCTTCCCGGAAGAGCTCCTTAATGTTGTTTCTTCTTCCGGTGAGAAAATTATCGATACCGATAACCCGGTGTCCCTCTCTGATCAACCGTTCTCCAAGGTGGGACCCAAGGAAACCCGCAACTCCCGTGACGATACATGTGCTCATTATCCTCCCCCCATGCAACTATTTTATTTCTCCGCCGTATCTCAACAGAAAGTACTTCAAGAAAACTCCGAACGATTCCGCAGCACATATCAGCAGTCCCCTCGAGCCGTCCATGAATCCTTTCCGTAGGAAAAACCTGTAAAAAAAAGTGTAAAAAGGCCTTCCCGCGAGGTCAAGAAATGAACCCTTTCTCCCTCTCTCCCTGTACTCCTTCGCGTTCAAGATAGAATAATCTATG
>CAZPLX010000036.1:0-9741 GCA_964587345.1 uncultured bacterium | reverse complement strand
CGGTTCCTCTGATAAAAGTGGACGAGTATCATAATCATCCCTCCTACATCGCATCATGTACGGAACGGCTATCTTCGACCCTTGAGGAGGCAGAGGGAGAAAAGAAGGTAATTGTCTTCTCGGCCCACGGCCTTCCAAAAAGCGTGGTGGAGGAGGGAGACCCATACCTGAGGCAGGTGGAAGAGACGGTTGCTGCAATCATGAAAGGATTTCCCGGGACAGCCCACTATCTCTCCTTCCAGTCGAGAGCGGGTAGGGATTGGCTCGAACCGGGAACGGACCAGATGATTGCCAGGGTCAGGGATGAGGGATTCGATACCATTTTGATGGTTCCCGTGAGCTTTGTATCAGATCATATCGAGACACTCTACGAAATCGATATTCTCTACAGGGAGATGGCGGAAAGTATGGGTCTTACCTTTGTGAGGGTTCCCTCTCTCAATGATTCTACGAGTTTTATCGAGGCATTGAGGGACATCGTAGAAAGTGCCCTCACGTCGAAGGGGGATGAGAATTAGATGAAGAAAGTGGGAATAGTCGGAGGAGGAATCTCAGGCCTGGTAACTGCTTACTACCTCAAGAAGTTTTCGAAAGAGAGGAACAGGGAGATAGAGGTCACAGTCTACGAGAAAGAGGAGGTTCCTGGAGGGAAGATGAGAACGGCAAGGGAGGGAGGGTTCATTGTCGAGTGGGGACCTAACGGATTTCTCACGAATAAACCGGATACCCTCGATCTGTGCGGGGATATGGAAATCACGGAGAGGCTCTATCCCAGTTCAGACGATGCCAGGATACGGTGTGTCTATTCAGGAGGAAAGCTCCACAGGCTTCCGGAATCTCCTGGTGCTTTTTTCCGCTCTCCTCTCCTTTCCCCGGGAGGAAGATTGAGGGTGGCCATAGAGCCCTTTATTCCCCGGAGAAAAAACTCTGAAGATGAGAGTCTGTTCCATTTTGCGAAAAGAAGACTGGGGGAAGAGGCTGCGGAAAAGCTGATCGAACCGATGGCGGCAGGTATCTATGCGGGGAATCCTGATGAGATGAGTCTGAAGTCATGCTTCCCTCTGATTCACGATCTTGAATCACACTATGGAAGCCTTGTGCGGGGAATGATCGGGAAGATGAGGGAGAGGAGAGGGAAAAGAAAAAAAGAGGGTGCCGGTCCTGCCGGCCCGGGGGGAGTGCTCACTTCATTTAACGGAGGGGTTACGTCTCTCGTGGAGGAAATATCAGGGCGAGGAGACTTTTCAATCCACCTTCAATCAGAAGTCCGTTTTCTTACAAGAGGTGAGGGGAGTGGAGGATTTGAACTGTCGGTGAGGATAAGAGGAGAGCAGATCCGGGAGAGGGTAGATGCAGTGGTAATTTCTTCTCCCGCATATGCTGCATCGCCTATTCTGGAGGGACTAGCTCCTTCACTTTCAAAAACTTTGGCGGATATTCCTTATGCGCCCGTGGCTGTCGTCGCACTCGGATTTCGGAAAAAGGGCTTTGAGGATATGCTGAAATCTTTCGGGTTTTTGATACCCCGGAAGGAGGGAAGAAAAGCTCTGGGGATCCTCTTTGACTCCTCCATTTTTGTAAACAGGGCACCTGACGGATATGCCCTTCTGAGGGGAATGATAGGAGGAGCGAGAAGTCCTCACCTTGCACACCTTTCTCCCGGGAAGCTCGCTGATATCATGAGGGAGGAAGTGGAGACGATTCTCGGTGTTCGTGAGAGCATATTCGTCAAGGTTTTCACGCATGAGAGAGGAATTCCCCAGTATCTGACGGGCCACTCAGCGAAATTGGAGATAATCGAAAAAGAGCTGAAACGCTTTCCCGGGATCTACCTGAACAGTAACGCATACCGTGGAATCGGCCTGAACGATTGTGTGAAAAACTCGAGGGAAACTGCCATGGAAGTGGTAGAGCAGATCTTCCCCTTGTGAGATAATATGTAAGACCCCGTGGGGAAAAAGAAAGTGTGTGCGACCCCGGGGAAGATGAAGTACGAATATATATCTGTATTTCTCATGAGTTACAACTGGGCGGCTGATTGAGATACTTTTCCCCAACGGGAGGGTGTATGCTTCGAAAGATTTTATTCATGTCCATGGTGCTTGCGCTGATGATATCTTCACTCCCCTCCTTCGCCGATGATGTGGCCGATTCCATAAAGGAAGCGGAGAAACATTACCGGAAGAGAGATTACAATGAGGCGATCAAAGAACTCGATTTCGCAATCCAACTGATCAGGCAGAAAAGGGCGGAAGAGGTGAAGAAGCTCCTTCCCGGTGCCCTCCCCGGCTGGAAGGCGGAAGAGGCGAAATCAGAAACAGTCGGAATTGCGTACCTGGGAGGGGGGATCAAGGTAAGCAGGGAATACAGAAGGGGAAAAGAAAGGGTGACCATTGATCTTGCCATGGACAATCCCCTCCTCCAGAGCATCCTTTCCATTATTGAGCACCCCATTATGGAAGGTTCCGGGTCGACACTCACACGGATTAACGGGAAAAGGGCTATCGTCAGATTCAACCAGACCAACCGGGAAGGGGAGATCGACATGGCCGTTCAGAAAAAAGTGCTGGTAACCGTGAAAGGGCGTAACCTGGAAAAGAAGGACCCTCTCATCGCCTATGCAAAGAAAATCGATATGAAAGGGATCGAGGCAATTATTTCGAAATGAGACGTGTACACCTTGCCATACTCGCTCTTGCTCTCCTCGGATGCTCTTCCTTTGTTTTTCAGGGATGTGCGGTGAACCCTGTGACAGGGAAGAAGGAACTCCATCTCGTGTCCGTTTCAGAAGAGGAGGAGATCAACCTGGGGAAGAAGTCGTTCGTTCCTCTCGTGTCCAACATGGGAGGGTTTTACAGGGACAAAGATCTCGAGGAGTATATTCAGGAGGTGGGAATAAGGCTGGCGAAAAAATCGCACCGGCCTAATTTGCCATACACCTTCCGGATCCTTAACTCTTCGATCCCAAACGCCTTTGCACTTCCCGGGGGATATATCACCGTTCACAGAGGCCTCCTTGTGGGGATCTCCTCGGAGGGGGAACTCGCGGCGGTCCTTGGGCACGAGATAGGACACGTCACCGCTCGGCACGCCGTTGCCGCATACCAGAGGGCTATCGCGGCCAACCTCACTCTCATGGGAATTGGCGCGGCAACGGGGGGGTCTCAAGGAACGATGCGGCTCTCGTCGCTTGCGGCAAATCTCGTCGAGAACGGATATTCGAGAGAGCAGGAGAGGGAAGCTGACTACCTGGGAGTTGACTATATGATTCGCGGAAAGTACGACCCCCGGGGGGCGGTTGATCTTCAAAATTATTTCTATGAAGAGTTCGAGAAGGGGAAGGGATCGAACTTTTTCCAGGGCCTCTTCCGTTCTCATCCCTTTTCACAGGAGAGGCTCAGCAATATCCGGAGATATCTCCGGGAGCGCTATCCGAAGATCAGCGGAAGTGCCGGCTATAGTGTCTATGAGGAGCGATATCAGCTGGAGACAGCAGGAATCAGGAAAGTTCAGAAGGCCTACGATGTATATGATGAGGGGGTCGGGCTTCTCAAAAAGAAGAAGAGCAGGGATGCCCTGGATAAATTCCGGCAGGCGATCGACATGGAACCGGGCCAGGCACCCTTCTACTCCATGGCAGGAGTGGTATTTCTTCTTGACGATAATCTGAACAGTGCAATAAGGTATCTCAATAAGTCCGTTTCACGCGATCCAGAATATGTCGACGCGAGGATATACCTCGGTATAGCCCTTGCAAAGAAGGGGGACTGTTCCCAGGGGATAACCCATCTTGAAAAAAGCATGAAAATCATGGCCACGAAAGTTGCGGCCAAGTACCTCGGAAGGTGTTACAGGAAGCTTGGTGATATAGAAAAAGCCAGAAAATATGAAGCCATGTCCAGGTGAGAGTGCGTATAGCTTCGAGGCTCCGGTTGAGGGAGGAATGGGATGAAAAAGTGGAAATGCACCGTATGCGGTTACGTTCATCTGGGGGATGAGCCCCCCGATATCTGTCCTGTGTGCGGAGCTCCCGCAGAGAAGTTTGAACTTATTTCAGAAGGATAGCGTGGTGGAAAATATTATTTCCAGAGATCCCAGGGACGTGGGGTGGCTTAAGAAAAATATCCCCTGCAGGACATACTGCCCAGCCCTTACAGATATCCCGGGCTACATCGATGCGATCGTGAAAGGGGACTATTCCCGGAGCTACGAGATTAACCGCCGGGACAATATCTTCCCGGGCATCCTCGGGAGGGTCTGCACAAGGCCCTGTGAGCCCCCCTGCCGCCACGGGTATGAAGGGCTTGGGAAGTCCGTATCAATCTGTTATCTGAAACGAGTCGCCTGGGATTTTGGACGGTTTGATGTGTCGAAAGTCTGGGAGAAGGCTTCGCCGTCGGGAAGGCGTGTTGCAGTTGTTGGGAGCGGCCCTGCGGGACTGGCTGCGGGGAATGAACTTGTTCTCCAGGGGCACGAGGTGACCGTCTTTGAGAAGGAAGAGATTCCGGGGGGCATGATGACGCTGGGAATCCCCCAATTCCGCCTGCCTCTCCAGGTGACGGAGTTTGATATTCAGTCTGTTCTTTCTTTAGGGATAGAATTGAAAACATCCGCTGCCCTCGGGAGGGATATTTCACTGGAGGAACTTTCCGCAGATTATGACGCTGTCGTTGTCGCGCTTGGCACCATGGATCCGATAAAGCTCGGCATTCCCGGGGAAGAGGGAGAAGGCGTCTTCCGGGGGCTTGATTTTATGATGGACGTGAACGGGGGAAATAGCTCACCCGTTCCAGAAAGAGTCCTCGTGGTGGGAGGAGGATTTACGGCGGTAGATTGTGTGAGGAGCGCTGTGCGTCTCGGGGCGCGTGACGTGAGCCTCATCTACAGGAGAACACAGGTAGAGATGGACATCGAAGAAAGTGAAATAGAAGAGATGGAGGTGGAGGGGATTCGGGAAATTTATCTATCCTCACCCCTCGAGGTAATCAGGAACGGGAATGGAGACGTAGAAGCGGTAAAGTGTGTGAGGAATAAACTCGGCAAGCTGGACAAGAGCGGGAGGAAGAGGCCCGTTCCCATACCTGGATCGGAATTTATCCTTGAAGCGGACATGCTCATCGCAGCTATCGGCCAGAGGGCCGAGGCGGGGCTTCTCGGAAAATTCGAGAGAGAGGCGACATCTCTTGGGAACCATCTCGAGGAGAGCAACATATTTTTCGCGGGGGATTTCAGGGGTGGGGCTTCCTCGATTATCGAGGCAGTGGCTGATGGGAAAATTGCCGCAGAGGGGGTCCACAGGTATCTCACGGGGATGAAGCCTTTTCAGGTGTCTCTTTCGATCGAAGAGCGTCCCGGACCCGGTACGGGGAGAGAACGTTCCTTCGATTTTATCGAACGGCAGGAGATGCCAACCCTTGAACTGAAAAAACGGTTAGACATGGAAGGGGAGGTGCAGTTAGGTTTTGACCGGGAAAAGGGGGAGACAGAGGGAAAACGCTGTTATCTGTGCAATCACGATTACCAGATCCATATTGACAGGTGTATTTACTGCAGTGCCTGTATAGAGGCGATGCCGCGAAAATGCATACTCCTTGCCAGTGACGTGGAGGTTGATGAGGAAGGGTCGATGCACATTACGGAATCTGAAGGATGGGAAGAGGTTTCCGCGGTTGTCATCGATAACGTGGAATGCATCAGGTGTGGAAACTGCATCAAGGCCTGTCCTGTTGACTGTATTTCCGTTGCTCACATGGAGGCTTTTACGGAGAGAGAGGATTAGATGTCCAGAAGGAGCAAATTCGTCATTATTGGAGCCGGAGTGGCAGGCATTGCTGCGGCGGAAGCAATTCGGGAAGAGGATGGTGATGCCCAGATCACCATGGTCGATGAGGAGATCAATTTCCCCTACTATCGTTATCTTCTCGGAGATATCCTTCAAGGGAAGAAAGATGTGAGGGATATCCTTATTCGGGATGAGGAGTTTTATGACGAAAAGGGGGTGAAACTCCGGAAGGGGCAGAAGGTTCTCAGCATTTCTGGAGAAGGGAAATATGTGTACCTGTCGAACAACGAGAGACTTTCTTTCGATGCCCTTCTCATTACCGTGGGTAGACGGGAGGTGATCCCCTCCCACCTTAAGAAATATGCCTCATGCCTCTCCCTCTTCTCCAGTCTCGAAGACACCTTCAGGCTCCGCGGTGCCATCGGCGGTGCAAAGAGGGCAATTTTACGGGGAAAGGGGTTCAATGCCCTTGAACTTGCGCGGATTCTTGTAAAGTCTGGGGTGGCGGTGACCCTTGTGACCCCCGATTCTCCCCTGCGTTACACCTCTCTCCCGGACGAAGAGAACGAAAAACTCCGCACACTCATCCTGGATTCAGGCATCATATTGAAAGAGGGAGAGGATATTAACCGGATCGAGGCCCGACAGGGACGTTCATATCGGGTGGAACTCCTCTCAGGGGAAAGTGTGGAAGGGGAAATCCTCTTTGCTTCCGGAGGTTTTCTTCCCAACCTTGAATGTCTCAAAAGTTCCGGTATTCACATGAACAAGGGAGTGATCATAGACGAGTATTTACAGACGACCATGGCGGGGGTCTATGCGGCGGGGGATTGCGCGGAAATCTACCATCCATCCCTATCCCGCTACTGGATCAATCTTGGCTTTCCCAATGCAAGGGCACAGGGGGTTGTTGCGGGAAGGAATATGGCGGGATATTCCATGATGAACCTGGAAATAGAGAAGATGCGCCCCTACACCATATTCGGACGGGAACTCTACGCAAGGTGGTGGGATTAATGAAACTCGATGGAATTACCATTCAGGCATGCGGAGGTTCCGGCGACGGCTCCCTGGCATCAGGTGCCCTGATTGCGAGGTCCTTTGTGAAAATGGGATACCACATCCTCATTCACGATACTTTTCCCGCTGAGATCAGGGGGTTTGGAAAAACAATTTCCGAGGTGAGGATATCTGTTCGGGAAGTTGCGGCGAAAGCCGACGCCACGAACATTCTCATAGGGTTGAACAATATCTTTTCCATCGAACAGATAAAAGAGTTGGACAAGAGGGGAATTATCATCTATGACAGCAAACCGGGTATCACCGTCCAAGATTCGGAGTCTGTGCCCAACTTCGCGGGAAACCTCATGCACAGCTACGGCCTTCCCCTTGAACACACCGCGCAGAAAGTGACAGGACGGAAACTGGGGAAGAACATCATGGCGGCAGGTTTTCTCGCGAAACTGTTATCTCTCCCCCCCGAGATTTTCAAAGAGGTTCTTAAGGAACTTTTCACCAGGAAGGGAGAAGATGTGGTACGGAGCAACATCGACCTCTTCATGGAAGGGTACGGGTACGAGGAGATTGAGTACCACACCCTGGAGATTGCTCCTCCTCTTACGCGAGATAAGGAGTACACAATTATATCGGGAAACGATGCTATGGCCCGCGGGGCCATCAACGCGGGCCTGGTATTCTTCGGAGGGTACCCTATTACTCCCGCTTCGAAACTGATGGAATACCTTGCGAAGAACCTTCCTGTATACGGAGGCGCACTGCTCCAGACGGAAGATGAGATCGCGGCAATCGGGTCAGTCCTCGGAGCCTGGTTTACCGGGCAGAGAGCTATGACAGCGACGTCGGGCCCGGGCCTCTCCCTCATGACGGAGATTATCAACCTTGGAGTGATGACGGAGATTCCCCTCGTAATCGTCAATGCAATGCGGGGAGGGCCTTCAACGGGGCTTCCCACCAAAGTGGAACAGGCAGATCTGAACCTGGCCCTCTTCGGGGGTCACGGAGACAGCCCGAGGGTGGTTCTTGCTCCGGCAACCATAGGGGAATGCTACGGCATCATGCAGGATGCCTTTGACATCGCGGAAAAATACCAGACCCCAGTGATCGTTCTGTCAGACAAGTTCCTCGGAATGTCCTATATTGCTCTTCCCTCCGAAACCCTGGAAGAAGTACGCTCTTCCAACAGGGTGCGCTACGAGGGGATTCCTGAACAGTACAAGCGCTTTCAACTCACTCCCACGGGAGTGTCTCCATGGGCCATTCCTGGGGAATTGGGATGTCATTATACAACCACGGGACTTGAACACAACGAACACGGTGCTCCCGACTACCATCTTTCTGTCCACCACGACATGACGGAAAAGCGTTTCCAGAAGTTTGTGACAATGGTTCCCGACCTTCCTCCCCCAGAGTTTTTTGGAGAGCTTTCGGGAAAGAATCTTATCATTACCTGGGGTTCTACATTTGGTGCCGTGGAGGAAGCGGTTGAGCGGTTGGCGGAATCGGGATATTCTATCCGCCTCGCCAAGGTTCAGTCGATCTATCCCCAGCATGAAGAGATCATGAGAGGGGCGATGGAAAAGGCCGGGAGAGTTTTGATCCCCGAGCAGAACCGGTTCGGTCAGTTTGCCCGCTTCATCAAGGGGTACTACGGCATCGATGCGGAAGAGATCCACCTTCCCGGCGGTGCGCCGGTACGGCCTGGAGAGGCCATAGATCTCCTTGAAGGGAGGTTGATCAAATGAGCGGCAAAGGACGAAAGGACGAAATCCTTGTCAACATAGGTAAAGTAAAGAAGAAAAAAATCGCGGAGAAGCATGGGAAGCTTCGCCCGATCTTCTGCGGAGGGTGCGGTCACTTTGCCGCCCTCCATTCCGTGTACGATACCATGTCAGTCCTGGGGATCGAGTCCCAAAATCTGGTCATCGTTTCGGGCATAGGGTGTTCGGGACGATTTCCCGGTTTCGTGAACTGTTACGGCCTCCACGCTGTCCACGGCCGGGCTCTACCCATCGCAACGGGAGTGAAGCTTTCGAGTCCTTCCCTCACGGTGATGGTAGTGGGAGGAGATGGTGATGGCCTTGGTATCGGAGGAGGGCACCTTCCCCACCCGGCCAGGCTCAATGTGGATCTTACCTATCTCCTCCTGGACAATTCGATCTACGGACTCACAAAAGGACAGGTTGCGCCCACCACTCCCTTTGGGGATAAGACACCCACCTCTCCCTACGGAAACCCGGGGAAACCTCTCGACCCTATCATTCTTTCCCTTGTTCATGGCGCTAGTTTTGTGTCCCGGGGGTTTTCGGGGCGGCCCGATGAACTGAACGAAATTGTGCATAGAGCAGTTTCGCACAAAGGATTTTCCATGGTTCAGGTGCTTTCCCCCTGCGTAACTTTCAATAAGAACGAGACCTACGAGAGGTATTACGAAGTAACCGAGCCTCTTCCCGAAGGAAGGGATCTCACATCCCGAAGGGAGGCGATCAGCTTTGCCCTGGACGAGGAGAAGAAATACACGGGAATTTTTCTCGAGATTGAGGAAGAGACCCTGGACCAGAGGCTCTTGGAGATCATCAGAGAGGTAGGAAAGGAAGATGACGGGAGGATTACCGGCCATCTGAGGGAAAATGGGGAAACAGGGGAAGGAAAACTGATAGAATAGACGTGTAGGCGAAGAGAATAACTGGAGAAAATGGAGAACAAGGAGGCAAAAGGATGGAACTGAAAGAGATTGTGAAGGCGCTCCACATCGCAATCGGCAACGAGAAGGGGGCGTGTAGACGATATCTCAAATGCGCTCGGCACACCAAAGATGAGAGGGGGAGGCTGGTTCTGATGAACCTTGCGCTGGACGAGATGGGTCATCTGGAAAAGCTGGAGAAACAGCTTTATTCCATGCTCGAGGGGAAACCGTGGGTTCTCCCCCCTTCCGAAGAGGC
>CAZPLX010000035.1:0-9761 GCA_964587345.1 uncultured bacterium | reverse complement strand
GGTTGTACAGGATGCGTTGGAGATGATTTTGGGCTTTTTTGGATTGTACATGCCGTTGTTGACCCCGAGGACAATGGTAACGTCAGGGTCCTTCGCAGGGGCGGAGATAATCACTTTCTTTGCTCCCGCCTTGAGATGTTTCTCTGCGTTTTTCCTGTCTCGGAATAGGCCGGTGGATTCGAGAACCACGCTCACACCCAGCTTTTTCCAGGGAAGTTTGGAGGGATCCGCGAAAGAGAGAACCTTGATCCGTTTGCCATCCACGATGAGGGTATCCTCCGTGTGGCTTACTTTTCCCGGATAGGTGCCGTGCACGGAATCGTACTTGAAGAGATGGGCTAAGGTTTTCGCATCCGTAAGATCATTCACTGCAACAACGTTTACCTTTTTGCTCTTCGCGGCAATCCTCAGGTAGGATCTCCCAATTCTTCCAAAGCCGTTGATCCCAACTTTCACACTCATGTCAACCTCCCTCGTTATCAGAATATAATTGAGTTGTGTCTCTTAGGTGGAGAGCAATAAATAATATACTACCTGGAGCGAAGATGTCAAAATTATCACACCCTGTTTTTTTTATGGAAAATGGGAGCGATAAGGGAATCCCTGCACGGAGGAAAGTGATAAAAAAGAAGAGGAAGGGGAAACCTTTTTCAGGAGGCAGGAATGTCAAGGATGCGTGTGTTTGTTTCGAGAGATCTTCCGGGTGATGCACTGAACAGGCTAAAGGGGTTAGCTCACGTGGTGAACGAACCACCAGTGATCACCTACAGGGGGAGCGAACTTATCCAAGCCCTTGAGAAGGTTGAGGGGATTGTCTCGACACTCAACGATCCCATCGATAGGAATGTAATGGAGAAGGCGGGAAAGACACTTCGTGTTATCTCCAACTATGCGGTGGGGTACAACAATATCGATGTCGATGAAGCGACGAGGAGGGGCATCGTTGTCTGCAACACCCCAGGTGTGCTCACCGATGCTACTGCGGACATGGGATTTGCCATGGTAATGGCCATAGCCAGACAGCTCCATCGTGCCCATATATTTACGGAAAAAGGAGATTTCAAAGGGTGGGAGCCGGACCTTTTCCTCGGTCTTCCCGTTTTCCGGAAGACCCTGGGAATCGTGGGGATGGGAAAGATCGGCCAGGCAATTGCCGCCCGTGCCCGGGGTTTCGAGATGGAGATCCTCTATCACAACAGAAATCCGCTTGCCCCCGAAGTGGAAGAGACCCTCAAAGCGGAATGGTCTCCTCTCGAGGAGCTGTTGAGGACATCTGATTTTGTTCTTCTCTCCATACCCTTGAGCGAATCAACCCGGGGGATGATCGGAAAGAGGGAGCTAGGGATAATGAAAAAGAGCGCATGTCTCGTCAACATAAGCAGGGGAGAAGTTGTGCGGGAAGGAGAGCTGTGCGATGCACTCGCGGAAGGGAAGATTCGAGCTGCTGCCCTGGACGTGTATGAGAAGGAACCTTCGATTCACCCCCGCCTTTTTGACCTGGACAATGTTCTTCTCCTTCCCCACATAGGGAGTGCGACTGAAGATGCGAGGAGGGAAATGGGGGAACTCTGCGTCGATAATCTCCTTGCTGTCCTCACGGGGAAACGGCCTGAGGCTTCTGTAAATTATGCTCTCCTTAGTGGTGGCTCCGCTTCCTCCCCGGAGTGAGAATCTTTTTGAGGTTTTTCTTTATCTCCTTCCGGAAGGGGATTTGGATATCTCCCGCAAAGGATTCCAGCGTGATAGAGCCGTAGACGGTAAAGGCAACGGAAAGACGGCCGAGGCTTTTCTGGAGGGAGTTGATGAGGGGGAGGGGAGAAACAGAGAGGGGAATGTGAACGAGGGTTTCCTCGTCTGAGGGAAATTCAGGGAGGGTTGCCATTGACCCTTTTATGATGACATCATCCCGGGTGCGTACCGCATAGGTGAGAGAACGGGCCTTGATAGCGAAAGAGTTCGGGTTCATAACCCTCACTGTAAGAATGAGAGGGAGGGAGGAAGAACGGAAAGAGTGAACATGCCCCCACTCAAGGGACGCGACGGTAACGACAGGTTCTTTCAGGTGATGCCTGAAGAGACTCGAACATCCTGTGCAGGTCAATGTGAGAATTGTGAGGAGAGCGAGGGAAAGTAAGAGTGGGTGCTTTGACGTTCTCAATAAGATGCTTCGAATAAACCAGATAAAAATAGATGCATGCGACGACGTTAATTCCCTTTCCGGGCACATATCGAAGATTATAGAAGTTCCTGCCACCGAGATAAAGGAGATTATCGTTCTTCGGGAAAGCATAGACGCGAGAAAGGGGAAGGGGGTTTTTCGGGTCTACAACGTCCTTGTAAGACTCGCGACTGATGAACTTGAAAAGAGGGTGGGGGGGAGGTTGAGGACACAGATCGTTGCGGGCCCACCCGGGTCATGGAAACCTCCGGATCTTTCGGTAAGCCCTCCCCCGGGGGATGTGGCAGTTGTTGGTGCGGGGCCGGCGGGACTTTTCGGCGCGTACATATTGGGTAGTTACGGGTTCAAAGTGAAGATCCTGGAGCGGGGTAGAGAGGTGAAAGAGCGGGTAAAGAGCCTTTCTCGTTTCTGGAGAAAGGGGGAACTGGATAGTGAATGCAACCTCCAGTTCGGGGAGGGAGGAGCAGGAACATTTTCCGATGGGAAACTTACCACGAGGATCAAGGCTCCCGAAAGAGAGTTCGTCATCAAAACATTTTCCCGCCTCGGGGGAGGGATAGAGCTTGCAAAGTCGGGAAAGCCTCATATCGGGACGGATCGGTTGATGAAAGTAATTCCCGCATTGAGGAAAGAGCTTGAGGATCTGGGAGTGGAGATCCTCTTCGGGTCGAAGGTGACCGGTCTTGTTTCACAGAGGGGGACCCTCAAGGCTCTTCGCCTTGTTGATGGACAGGTGCTGCCCGTGTGCAATGCTCTCTTTGCTCCAGGCCACTCCGCCAGAGACACATTTCATCTGCTTGCGGAAGGGGGTGTCCTCCTGGAGAATAAGCCCTTTGCGGTGGGTGTGAGGGTGGAACATCCCCAGCAGATTATTGATGAAATTCAATATGGTTCTTATGCCCGATGTGGATGCCTTGAAGCGGCTTACTACAGGTCTGCCGTGACGACCTCCCGGGGAAGAGGGGTCTACACCTTCTGTATGTGTCCCGGTGGTACGGTGGTCCTCGCTTCGTCGGAGGGAGGGGATCTCCCTGTGAACGGCATGAGCCCGTCACGAAGGGAAACGGGATATGGGAACAGTGGAATTGTTGTTCAGGTGGGGCCGTCAGACTACGGGAATGAATTGTTCGGAGGTGTCGAATTGCAGCGGAGCCTCGAAGAGGCCCTCTTTGACCTGACAGAGAGGAACTATCTTCTTCCCTCATCTTCCCTGATGCACTTTCTCGGGAAGGCGCGGAACAATGTTCTCTCTATGGGAAGCTTTGGAGGCGTCGGACGGGTTCCCGTGGATCTCGATCCTATATTCCCGGAGAATCTTCTCTCTGACTTGAAGGAGGGAATCTGCCTCATGGGGAGGAAGATGAAGGGTTTTCTCTGCACTGACGCAAACGTGTATGCCGTAGAATCGAGGACTTCTTCTCCCCTTCGGATCCTCAGGGGGCCTGATTTCGAATCTATCTCCATGAAAGGGCTCTACCCGGCGGGGGAAGGATCCGGTTACGCGGGAGGGATTGTGAGTTCCGCTGTTGACGGGATAAGGAGTGCCCTTTCCATCGTGAGGAAATACTCCAGGGAGTAAAAATGGAAAGTCTGCTTCCCGCCGGTTCATAGAGGGAACAAACCTGATTTCTCATTTTTCGGAAGGGGGAAGAAGCTTTTTCTCCTTTTCCTCATTTCTTTTTTATGTAGAGGAAGCGGTTGAACATCCGCTGGTAATCGGACCATACAGAGTCATCTTCACTCTTCTTAATTACTGAGTAAAAGGCGTTTACTTTTGAATCCATGTTTTCAACCATATGGACGATTAAAGCTTCGATGGTTTTGGGCCGCTTCGGCGATCCGTATTCGAATTCCCCATGGTGAGAAAGAATAATATGTTTAAGGAGCATCTCTTTCTCCTCACCCAGAATGTTATCCTCCCGGGATATCTTTGAAACGAGTTCAGACCCCAGGGAGATGTGGCCAATCAGTCTTCCTTCATCGGTGTAGTCAAAACCCCTGTCGAAAGAGAGCTCGTAAATCTTTCCTATGTCGTGGAGGAGAGCACCTGCGATCAGGATATCTCTGTCGACCCCGGGATAGTGGGATGAGAGAAAGTCGCAAATTTCCGCCACGGAGAGAGTGTGTTCCAGGAGTCCCCCCACCCAGTCGTGATGGAGTTTTTTCCCCGCGGGAGCCGCCATCATTTTCATCGAAACATCTGGAAGGGAAAAGATGCGCTCAAGCAATTTCCTGATCTCGTCCCCTTTAAGGGAATCGATCAACTTCTCCAGTTCCTTCCACATCATTTCAATGGGCCTCGCCGAGGAGGGGAGAAAATCTGATGGTTCAACTGTGTCCTCCTCGGCCTTTTTAAGATCGAGGACCTTCAGCTGGAATTTTCCGAGATGGCTCACAACGGAACCGGTAATGAGGGCATAGTCGAGGGGCTTGAATCTCCCTGATATTTCGGGCACCTTGTCCCATACTCTCCCTTCGATCTCCCCGGTAGCATCCTTAAGGGTCAGGGCAAGATAGGGTTTCCCGGCGTTGGTCCGTAAAAGGGACTTCTGGGTAACGAGGAAGATATCGCTGAAAATAAAAGCTTCTCCCTCTTTTTTAAGATCTTTGATAAACAGTGTTTTCCCCATGTGCAGGCCTCCTTAAGGGATGCATCGTATGAGTATACATTAAGTGGAGTCTATTTTGCTGTTCCCTCATTTTCCGGAGTGGTACAATTTCACTGAGTTCCTGGCCCGTGGCGAGGACACAGAATTTTGCTGAGGGAGGTAGAGGTGAGACCTCTGGTAAATGGCGACAGGGTTGGGCTCGCGGCCCCCTCGTCGCCGGTGGAGGAGAAAAAGGTTTCGAAAGGGGTGGAGATCCTTCAGGAAGCGGGATTTTCAGTGGAATGGTCTTCAGACATTTTCAGTAGAAAGGGATATCTCGCGGGAAACGACGACCGCAGGGCGGGGGAGATCAACAGCTTTATTCGGAGAAAAGACGTCCAGGCGATATTTATCGCCCGGGGAGGATACGGAATTTCACGGATTCTTGACCGTATAGATTTTCAGAGCCTTGTGGACAACCCCAAACCAATTATCGGTTTTTCCGATTCTTCTTCCCTCATCTCCCATGTGTCCACCTCCCTGGGAATCTTTTCCATTCACGGGACCATGGCCGCTACGGGAGCGATGATGTCGAAGGGGGATTCTCACAGGGAGCTCATATTTCGGATTCTCAAGGACGAATTGACTTATCCATTCAGGCTCTTCCGGGGGTTAAAGGGGGACATGGGAGGATCCTCGATCGAGGGGAAGGTGTGCGGGGGGTGCCTCTCCGTGATTTCCTCACTGTTGGGGACCGGTTTTTTCCCCGATACGGAAGGGAAGATACTCTTCCTTGAAGAAGTGAGGGAAAAAGCGTACCGGATCGACAGGATGATGAATCACCTCCGCCTTGCAGGTGCAATTCAACCTGCCCGGGCAGTTCTCGCGGGTCGTTTCGTCCCCGACGGGGAAGAGAAAGAGGAACTTCTTCTCGAGATTGTCGAGGAGACGTGCGGGAGAGAAAATGTTCCATTTTTTAAGGGGTTCCCTGGGGGACACCAGGGAGAAAACCTCCCGCTCCCCTTAGGGGTTTCCCTTCGTATAGAAAAGGAGGGAGAAGAGCGAGATCTCGTCATTGTAGAATCTCCCTACGGCGGGAGTGGAGGGGGAAATGAACCTCCTTTGCAAGGTGATAGAGAAAGGAGTGGCAGAAAAGATTTACGGTTCCGCCTATTTTACCCTCTTCGACGGGGGAAAGGTCCTCATCAAGTGTGGAAAAGGGGGGGGCACAGCCTCGTCCCTCTTCGATCTGGCTTCAATCACCAAACTCTTCACCGCCCTTGTCTTTTCCATACTCAGGGAGAAAGGTGCCTTTTCCGGTGAGGAACAGATCCACGATTTTTCCTTTCTCTCCCCAACTCCTGACAAGGGGGAAATTACCCTCAAAATGCTTCTCTCTCACACCGCCGGTTTCCCCTCCTATCACCCCTTCTACAAATCTTATCCCGGGGGGAAGGCAGATATGAGGAATGAAATAATAGAGGAAATCCTCGGAACCCCCCTTCTCACACCTCCTGGAGAAGAGATTAGGTACAGCGATCTGGGCTATATTCTCCTCGGGTACATTTTGGAGGAGATTACGGGGAAAAATTTATCCATTCTCCTTACGGAGAACGTAACCCTTCCCTTAGGCCTTCAGGATACCCTTTATCTCCCTCTCTCCGATTGCCCTGACTGTGATCAGGGAAGGATCGTCTCCACGGGATTCTGTACTTTTCGGAAACGGGAAAAGGTGGGGGAAGTGGATGACCTGAACTGCTTCGTCATGGGGGGGGTTGCAGGGCACGCGGGGATATTTTCCACAGCTTTTGATCTCATCTGTCTTTCCCGGGAGATTCTCCTGGCGGGACAGGGGAAGGGAAAAATTCTGGATAAAGGTTCCCTTGCCTTTCTCGTTACCCCGGTGAACGATCGGGAGGGGAGTGTCCGAATGGTAGGTTTCGATAGGCCGTCGGGAGCGGCATCCCTCGCGGGAAGGGGTTTTTCGGATGCCACCGGGGGGCATCTTGGATTCACGGGAGTGTCCCTCTGGATTGACTTACGAAGGGAAATGGGAATGGTGTTCCTCACAAATCGAACCTATTTCAACGGGAACAGGGAAAAGTTCAACGAGATCCGAAGGAGAGTCCACGATCGCGCCTGGGAGATCTGCCCTTCATGAAAAGGAGCGTATACATGATAGCAGCAGGAGGGGTGGGAATGTCAGCCCTTGCCCATCTGTTCCGGGAAAAGGGATATGAAGTCTCCGGGTCTGACAGATCCCTCTATCCTCCGGTGAGCGATTTTCTCAGGGAGATAAATGTGCCGGTGAAAACACCCTACAGTGCTGAGAATTTACCCTCCCGGCCCTCCATCGTGATAGTGGGAAATGCGGTGAGCGCGGATAATCCGGAAGTATGCAGAGTTGAAGAAAAGGGGTGGAATAAATATTCCCTTCCCGGGGCCTTGAGCGAGTTTTTCATGAAAGGGAAAGAATCAATTGTCGTAGCGGGGACCCATGGAAAAACGACAACCACTTCCATGATTACCCATCTCCTCACGGTGACGGGAACTTCTCCCTCCTATTTTATCGGAGGTATTCCAGGAGGGAATTCGCAGATGCCTTCGGGGATTGGAAGAGGGCCCTATTTTGTGATAGAGGGGGATGAATACGACAGCGCGTATTTCGACAAGAAAGCGAAATTCTATCATTACCACCCCCGCTACCTGGTCCTTACCAGTATTGAGCACGACCACGCGGATATCTATCCGAATCTCGAGACTTTGAAAGAGGCCTTCAGAGATCTTGTGTCCCTGGTCCCCGGAGATGGCCTCATTCTTGCCTGCTCTGATTACCCTGATGTTCTCGATGTTGTGAAGAAAGCTGTGTGCAGGGTCGTTACTTATTCTGCGAAAAGGAAAGAGGGGGATCTCTTCATCAAAAGGGCAGCGGGAGAAAGGGGAATAGAGAATGCAACGATCCACATGGGGAGAGATACTTTTTTTCTCTCTCTGAAAGTTCCCGGCATCCATAATCTCCTGAACGGGACTGCGGCTGTTATGCTTGCCAGGGAGATAGGAGTTCCACTGAAAGACGCTCTTGCCGGGATGGAGACATACTCCTCAGTGAGGCGCCGGCAGGAACTTGTGGGGGAAGCCGGGGGAATTACGGTGATCGATGATTTTGCCCATCACCCCACTGCAGTTGCATCGACAATCGACGGTGTGAGGAATTTTTACAGGCCCCTTCGCCTGGTTGCCATATTTGAACCCCGTTCCAATAGTTCGAGAAGGAAATTATTCGAAGAGAGGTTTGCCTCAGCCCTCTCACTGGCTGACCTGTCACTCATCGCCCCTCCCCACAACCCGTCTGCGATTTCTAAAGAAGAAAGGTTCTCACCCGAGCGGGTCTCTTCCGAGGTTGAGAAAATGGGTGGAAGGGGGATTCCCTTCGATGACGTGATGAAGATTCCGACCTTTCTCGACAGAGAAGCTCGGGAAGGGGATCTCCTTCTCTTCATGTCGAATGGAGATTTTTCGGGCATTCAGAAGAGGACTTTCCAACTGATCAAAGAGAAGGGACATAAATAAGGGGAGAAAAAGGAGGAGAGGATGATTGAAAAGATTTCACACCTTGGTATCGCAGTGAAGAATCTTGACGAAGCGGTCTCTTTTTACCGGGATGTCCTGGGCCTTTCATTCGAGGGATATGAGGGGGTTGCGGAGCAGAAGGTGAAAACAGCTATTTTCAGGGTAGGAGAGACCCGTATCGAGCTCCTCGAATCGACATCCCCTGACGGACCTATCGGAAAATACATTGAAAAACGGGGGGAGGGTATCCATCACCTCTGTTTCAAGGTGAAAGACATAGAGGATGCTATTTCTCGTACTGTACGCAAAGGGATCAGGATGATCGACGAGGTCCCGAAACAGGGTGTCCACGGGTCAAAAGTGGGGTTTCTCCATCCCAGATCTTCCTTCGGAGTGCTCATTGAGTACGCTGAAGGGGGGGAGTAGGGCACCCGCCGGGAGGGAGCATGGACGAAAAGAACAAAATTTGCCTCTTACTCTGCATCCATAATCATCAGCCCGTGGGAAACTTTGACCATGTGCTTGAAGATGCCTGCGAAAAAGCCTATCTTCCTTTTCTGGAACTCCTTGCGCAGTACCCCTCTGTAAAAGCAACCCTCCACTATTCAGGATATCTCCTCGACTGGCTTGCCAGACACAGGGGAAATTTTATTGATCTTCTCCAGCAGCTCAGGAAGAGGGGGCAGATCGAAATCCTGGGGGGTGGAATGTACGAACCGATCCTCACCCTTTTGCCTGAGCGCGACAGAATCGGTCAGATCGAGACGATGAACGAAAGGGTGAAAGAGCTGTTCGGAAGAAAACCAAGGGGAATGTGGATCGCGGAAAGGGTGTGGGAGAGGGAACTCTGTACGACCCTTTCACGGTCGAGGATAGAGTACGTTCCCCTTGATGACTATCATTTCCTGAGGGCGGGACTTAACCCAGCCGAGTTGACGGGCTACTTTCTCACCGAACGAAATGGTGACTTCGTGAAGGTCATTCCGGGTCACGAAAGGTTACGCTACACACTTCCCTTCCAGGCTCCCGAGGAGACTTTCAAATTCATGAAAACCCTTGGTGAGAAGGGAGATCCTTACCCTGCCGCGGTGTTTGCCGACGACGGGGAAAAGTTCGGGGTATGGCCGGGGACTTATGATCTTGTTTACAAGAGGGGATGGCTCAGGAGGTTTTTCTCGCTTGTATGCGAGATGGAGGAGTGGGTTACTACGAGAACTCTGGGTGAGTATGTTGATTTGGCCTCCCCCAGGGGAAGGATCTATCTTCCCTCAGTGTCCTATCCTGAGATGGGTGAGTGGTCCCTTCCCGCCGAAAAAGCAAAGAAATTCGCTGCTCTATTAAAAATGAAACGATCTGGCGAAGGGGGTGATGCGAGAGAGTTTTTACAGGGGAGATATTTTACGACATCTCTCTCGTATTTCGGG
>CAZPLX010000034.1:0-9870 GCA_964587345.1 uncultured bacterium | reverse complement strand
GATGAAGAGGCGGCGGAAGAAGTGAAGGATATAGATATTGGACTTGATGAACTTGAAGAAATGGATAAAAGCATTCCGTCACTTTCAGGGAATGAGGGAACTTATCTGGCTGACGGAAAGAGTGAGGAGGCTTCCCGGGGAGGCGAGGAAAAAGTGATGGAAGAAGTTGCCCGGGACGTGGAAGATTTCCCCATATCTTCCGGATACGAAGTTGCCTGCCACATCCGTCTGAATGATAAATCTCTCGAATCTGGAGAGGTTATGACTTCGAGTGATGCCTTAGACAAGGGCCTTACCACTGTTCTTACCTCCGACCAGTTCAGGAAAGGTCTTCAGGGGGTAGCAGGTGAAATTGTCGAGAAAATCCTCTGGGATGTCTTTCCTGCAATGATGGAAGGTATGCGCAAGGAGATTCTCCTATCGATCAAAGAGGTGGCGACCGAAGTAATCCCGGGAGTGGCCTCGAAAGTGATCGAGGAAGAAATCAGAAAGATCAGGGAAGAGCTGGATTCAATGGAATAAATTTTCCCGCTCCCTCACATCCATTCAATTAGTGAAGGTGGTATTCTTCTATGGAACATTCTGTACTCGAAAAGGTTTACGAACCAGCCCTCGTGGAAGAAAAGTGGGGAAAGTACTGGATAGAGCAGAATCTCTTTACTCCCTCCCTCCCGACAGGAGGGTCTCCTTTTTCAATTGTCATCCCACCCCCCAACGTAACTGGCTCACTTCACATGGGACATGCCCTCAATATTACCCTCCAGGACCTGGCTATCCGCTACAAAAAGATGTCCGGGTTTACCACTCTCTGGCTTCCCGGAACTGATCACGCCGGCATTGCAACTCAGAATGTTGTGGAAAGACTTCTCGCGAAAGAGGATCTTTCCCGGGAAGTTCTGGGGAGAGAGAAATTTCTCGAAAGAGTGTGGAAATGGAAAGAAGAGAGTGGGGGAAAGATAATCAATCAGTTGAAAAGGCTCGGCGCGGCGTGCGACTGGACCCGTGAAAGATTCACGATGGATGAAGGGCTCTCCAGGGCGGTTCGCCACGCATTCGTAAAACTTTACAAGAAAGGCCTGATTTACAGGGGAAACTACATGATCAACTGGTGTCCGCGGTGTCACACGGCACTTTCTGATCTTGAAGTGCTCCATGAAGAAAAACGGGGAAAACTCTACTACATGACCTATCCCTGCCAGTCGGGGAAAGATATCATCGTGGCAACGACGCGGCCCGAAACCATGCTCGGGGACACGGCAGTGGCCGTCCATCCAGAGGATGAGAGGTACGCGGGTTTAAACGGTATGTGTGTGGATCTCCCTCTGACAGGGAGGAGCATTCCCGTGATTTTCGATCCCATGGTCGATCCTGAATTCGGCACGGGGGCAGTCAAGATTACGCCTGCTCACGACCCTAACGATTTCCAGGCAGGCATTGCCCACAATCTCGAGTTTATCAGGGTTATCGATGAAGACGGTTTTATGACCGGGGAGGCAGGAGAGGCGTACAGGGGCCTCGATCGATTTGCCTGCAGAAAGAAAGTTGTAGAGGATCTGGAGGAGAAAGGCCTTTTTGTCCGGGTGGAGGACTATACCCATAACGTGGGGCACTGCTACCGGTGTAAGACGGTGATAGAGCCTTCAATCAGCCTTCAATGGTTTGTGAAGGTTGCCCCCCTCGCGGAGAAAGCGATTGAAGCCGTGAAAGAGGGGAAAACAAGGATCATCCCTGAGACGTGGGAAAAGACCTATTTTGAATGGATGTACAATATCAGAGACTGGTGTATCTCCAGGCAGATATGGTGGGGTCACAGGATACCCGCCTGGCACTGCAACGATTGTGGGGGGATCACGGTGGAATATGAGGACCCCTCACAGTGCGCGGAGTGCGGAGGAAAAGATATTTCCCGGGAAAGTGATGTCCTGGATACCTGGTTCAGTTCTGCCCTCTGGCCATTTTCCACATTGGGATGGCCCGACACTACGGAAGAACTCGAACTTTTCTATCCCACGAGCGTTCTCGTCACGGGATTCGACATTCTCTTTTTCTGGGTTGCCCGGATGATGATGATGGGTCTCGAGTTCATGGGGGATGTGCCCTTCAGGGATGTATTCATCCATGCACTTGTCAGGGATGCCCAGGGACAGAAGATGAGCAAAACCCGGGGCAATGTCATCGATCCTCTCGAGATCATGGATCAGTATGGTACTGATGCCTTCCGCTTTACCCTCGTGGCACTTGCTGCACAGGGGAGAGATATCAAAATGTCGGAAGATCGTATCGCCGGCTATCGAAACTTTATGAATAAACTCTGGAATTCGGCCCGCTTTGTTCTGATGAACATGGAGGGATTCAAGAAAGAGAGGATCGCGCCGACCGCTATCGAAGACAGGTGGATCGTGAGCCGATTTGAGCAAACTGTCGAAGAGGTGAGACGGGCGATTGAAGAGTACCGCGTCAATGAAGGGGCGGCTGCGATCTACCGTTTTCTCTGGCACGAATACTGCGATTGGTACATAGAGATCGCAAAACCCTTTCTTTTCGGGGATCTCGGAGAAGAGGCGCGGAGAGAGAAACAGAATATACTTCTCTTCTGCCTGGAGGGGGTTTTAAAACTGATCCATCCCATTACTCCATTTATCAGCGAAGAGATCTGGCACTCACTTCCGGGGGACAGGGGGAGCATTCTCCTTGAATCATTTCCAGAAAAGAAGATCGAAGGCTTCGATGAGGGTGCCGAGGAGACGATGGAAACTGTAACCTCTCTTGTCCGTGGAATTAGAAACCTGAGGAGAGAACTTCACATCTCCCCCGGGATCTCCGTGACTATCAGGATCAGAGGAGGAAGAGAGGGGCTGATCCGGTCTATGGAGGGGATGATTAAAAAGCTTGCCAGAGTGGATGACATTGAATACCTCGAAGGGGGAGTAGAGGTGAAAAACGAGGCGGCGGCGGTTGTGGGAGATACGGACATATATCTCCCCGTCAAGGGGATCCTCGATTTTGAAGAGGAGAAAAAGAGAATTATCAAGGAGATCAACAAGGTTGAAAAAGAGGTGAGTGGCCTCGAGAAGAAGCTCGAAAACCCCGATTTTCTCAATAAAGCACCCAGGGAGCTAGTGGAAAAAAACAGGGAAAGGAGGGGAGAACTCCAAAGCAGAGTGTCTCGTTTGAGAGGAAATTTGAACATTTTCACCGAATAGATGCGTCCTCTTCATATAAAAAATATCGTGGAACAGGCACTTCTCGAGGATCTCGGGCCCTCTGATCCCCTCTATGAAGGGTTGGGAGAAAGGGGAGGAGAGGGGGAGATCGTCGCGGGGGGTGAAGGGCTTTTTTGCGGAGGCGACCTGCTCCGCTCTGTGTTTCTGGCCGTGGGGCCCAATCTTTCCCTCAAGGTACACATCGAGGAGGGGAGCAAGGTACAAAGGGGGGACATCGTTGCTGTAGTCTCTGGAAAGATTCGGGAAATCCTTTCTGGTGAAAGAGTTGCCCTCAATTTTATTCAGCGTGCAAGTGGAATCGCAACAATGACCAACCGCTTTGTCCGAAAGGTGGAGGGGACGGGGGTAAAAATAGTAGATACAAGGAAAACAACCCCCGGCATCAGGTGTATCGAAAAATTTGCTGTGCGGTGTGGTGGCGGATGGAATCATCGCTTTTCACTGGGAGATGGTGTGCTGATAAAAGAAAACTCCATAAAGGCATTCGGATCGATCTCCAGTGCAGTTTCGTCTGTGAAAAGAGTGGCTCACCACCTTTTGAAAATCGAGGTAGAGGTGGAGACGATGGAGGAGTTCGAAGAAGCGATGAAGTGCCGTGTGGATGCGGTTCTTCTTGACAATATGACCCCGGAAATGGTGAGAGAAGCTGTTGTCAAAGGGCAAAAGAAGCTCATTCTGGAGGCTTCGGGGGGGATCACGCTGGAAAATGTGAGGAGTTACGCCGAAACGGGAGTTGATTTTATCTCTTCGGGTTTTCTCACACATTCAGCCCCGGCACTCGATTTTTCCCTCAAAGTAAAATGAAAATCTCGAGGTGTGCGACACTAATTATCGCGATATTTATCCTCCTCATCTCCGCATCCCCTGGCTATTCAAAATTTGTTCTTATAGAGAAAAGCGTGGCTACAGTGGGGGGAGAGGTTATCCTAGAATCTGACCTTGACAAATACGCCTGTTATGTTTCGTTGAAGAATGGAAGGGACGTAAAGGGGCTGGACAGGCGGTCTCTTCTCTCAGAAATGATCAATGAGATTGTGATTGTGCGTGAGGTGAACAGAACCGGATCAATCGAGATTGAACCCGCGAGGCTCCATGAAAAGATTGGAGAGATAGGAAAGATTATCCTGAAATGCCAGGAGGAGTGCGGGGATCTATGCAAAGATGTGAATTATCCCGCAAAAAGGGCACGTGTAGAAATCAGCAGGGAGGAATTTATCAGGCAGAGGATAGAGCGATTCGTAAAAGTTACCGAAGGAGATATCTTCCAGTACTATCTTTTGAAGCCTGGCGACTATCCCAACGGATATAATGAAAAGGTAAAAGAAAAAATACGGATCAAGCTTAAGAATGAACGGGTAAAAGAGAATCTTACGAAGATCCTGAATAGGGTGAAAAAGAGGATAAAGATAATTATTCCGGAGGACTGAAGTGTGGAAGGAACATATGAACTTACAGTGACGAGCCATTTTTCATCAGCTCACAGTTTGAGGGAATACGAGGGGAACTGTGAGAGGGTCCATGGGCATAACTGGAAAGTAGAGGTCTCTGTTCTCTGCGGCACTCTTGACAGAAGAGGGATTGGAGTCGACTTCAAAGAGCTGAAGAGTACGGTGAAAAGCGTGACGGATACCCTCGATCACCGCGACCTTAATACGATTCACCCCTTTGACGAGGTGAATCCTTCATCTGAAAATATCGCAAGGTACCTTTATGATCGACTTTCTGAATCGATGCCGGAGAATATAAGGATACTAAGGGTCAGGGTGTGGGAGTCAGAATCGGCTTCCGCGGCCTACATCCCGGGATAGGGGGGAGAGGCGAGGTCAGGTCAGGAAGAGGCTGCATGGTTCAAGTCTCTCAGCATCCCTCCCAAATCGATGCGGTGGACCTTTGCCCCCTGTTCGAGATTTTCGTATTCTCCCAGTTGGCAGTTCGTACAATCGATGCCGTATTTCTCGAAAACCTTGAGAGTCCCAGGGTAATTCCTGATAATTTCCTCGATTTTCATCTCTTTCGTAATCATTTTCCCTCCAGCACTACGGTACCATACAAAGGCACCCACTGTGTATGATCTTTCAGACAAAAGAGCTTCTTCTCATGGGAGATCGATGAAATTGAGGGAAGGAGCTTTCTCGATCTCTCCGATTTCCCGGGAGAGTGTGAAGAAAAGCTCCAATCCCGCTCTCTCCACGTCGAGCTCGTAGGATAGGTTGGACCAGTAGTGGTTGAGAAAACCCCAGGAAAGTTCTTTCCTTACAGCGATTTTCCGGTCTCCGTAACGGACGATATTCCCCGCAATTTTCTTTGCATCCAGTAGTTTCCTGCAGAATTTTTTTATTATCCTTCTATCCTTCTCGAACCTTTCCCTGTTGACCATCCAGAGGGCGAATGGAAAAGGAAGCCCCGTGTACCTGTTCCAGAGTTCACCCAGGTCATAGACGTGGGTATTTTTCTCATCTTTCCCCTTCATGGATTCCATTATTGCTTCATCCCCTATCAGGAGATAGGTCACCCCCCGGGCTTTCCCTTCTTTTCTCGCGTTTTTAAGTGGAGTCACATCGGTTTTTTTCCCCATGAAAAGAGTCATTACTATCTTTGTAAGAATGAAAGATGAGTCTGAGTGAACTGTAGTGTAAATCAGAGGAACGTCATTCTTTTCGAGTGGAAAGGGAGAAAAGAGGAGAACACTCAGGACCTTCTCCCTGGAGGAAACGGAAATATCAGGGATCAGGAGATATCGGTCCGGATATTTTGCATACTCGATGGATGAACTTGGGCTTATATCAATCTCTCCCTCTCGCAGCATTTTGTTGATCTCCCGGGGATGTTCCTTGATAAAGCGGATTCCCTCTGTGTTGAAGTACTCCTTCAGGGCAGTGAAAATAGGAACCATGTTGAGGTAGGGGATTTCACCCACACGAAGAGGCTCGGCGCTTTCCTGGTTTTTTCCTTTCATCACATTGATGCTCCTTCTCCGGAGGAACCTTCCCCGGAACACAGGGCGATCTGTTTCACAGGACACTAAAGTATATAATAAGTATGGGTCCATAACAGCTGAATATGAAAGGAGGATCAATGTCTCTTTCCCGCATGGAAGTGGCGAGGGAAGTTTTCAGGAAGGCCAATAAAGTATGTGTCCTCACGGGATCTGGAGTGTCCGCTGAATCAGGAATTCCCACATTCCGGGGCGAAGAGGGATTGTGGAAACGCTACAATCCGTATGAGCTTGCCACCCCCGAAGCATTCGCAAAGGATCCTCTTCTCGTGTGGGAGTGGTACTGCTTCAGGAGAGATCTCATCAGTAAATGTCTTCCCAATCCCGGGCACCATGCGATTGCCAGGATGGACAAGGAGAAGAACGATTTTCTCCTCATCACTCAGAATATAGACGGTCTCCATAGAAGGGCGGGATCGGAAAGGATAGTGGAGATGCATGGGAACATATGGGAGGTCCGCTGCGTCTCCTGCGATGACCCCTTTTGCCATGATGAGGAGTTCGAAACCCTTCCTCCCCGTTGCTCCACGTGCGGAAATCTTTTGAGGCCCAACGTAGTGTGGTTCGGCGAGAAGATCCCTGGTGAACTACTCGACAGATCAATGGAGATGCTCTTACTGTGTGATCTCTTCATCGTGGCAGGCACCTCGGGGGTGGTTCAGCCTGCTGCCTCTTTCGCCCATATCGCTTCGAGCCATGGAAGCCGTGTGGTGGAAGTGAATATCAATGCCGGCAGCGGTTCGCGTGATGTGGATTATTTTCTCAAAGGAAAATCTGGTGAGATATTTCCCTGTCTGGTGGAGGATGATGGAAGCTAAGTATGTGGCGGAGCAGGAACTCGGGCGTCTCACGAGATGGCTTCGCTTACTCGGTATAGATGTGGAATATATGAAGAGGAAAAGAAATTTGGAAGGAGATTCTTTCCCTGAAGAGAGAAAAGTGATCACGAAGCGGCAGGACCCGTCTCTCAAGTATTTCGTGCGTATAGAAGCGGACAGGGTGTCTTCGCAGGTGAAGGAGTTTTTGGAAAAGGAAGGGATCGTTCTCTTTGAAAAAGATTTTTTCACACGCTGCTCTCTCTGCAACAGCCCTTTGAGAGAAACGGGGAAAGAAGAAGCCCTTTCTTTTTCCGTCCCCGAATTCATTCTCCTTTCTACAAGAAGGTTTCTCGTCTGTGACCTGTGTGGGAAAGCTTACTGGCCGGGAACCCACAGGGCAAGATTTCTCGATGCGATTCACGTTGCGGGTATCATTTTCCATGGGAGAGGGAAAGAGTGAGGATCATCTCAGGAAAATACAGAGGGAGAAAAATTATAGCGCTCCCGGGGAAAGATATTCGTCCCACCACAGACCGTGTCAGAGAAGCTATCTTCTCTATGCTAGGAAACAGAGTTGTCGATGCACATGTTCTCGATCTTTATTCAGGCTCCGGTGCGATGGCCCTGGAAGCTATCTCCCGAGGTGCGACAAAGGCAGTGTGCGTCGACAGATCGAAAAAGGCCGCGTCTGTAATCAGGGGAAATCTACGGAGCCTGGAGCTTGATAATTCATTATTTGAGGTTGTGATATGCGATGCAATCCATTATGTTAAGAGAGCGTTCAGGGGGGGGCGGAACTACGAAATCATATTTATAGACCCCCCTTACGGGAGTGATCTCGGGATAAAAACCCTTGAAGCCCTTTCAGAATTTCCCCTCCTTAAAGGGGGAGGGGACATCATATACGAGTTTGGGAGAAAAAAGGGCATGAAGATCCCCCCGGTGATTGAAACGATCAAAGAGAAACGGTACGGGGATACTTCCGTCCTGCTTTGTACGATGAGGGAGGAGATTAATGAGTAACATCGCCATATATCCGGGAACATTCGATCCGCCAACGAATGGCCATGTGGATATCATAAGGAGAGCTGCGGGAATTTTCGACAGGCTTATCGTGTCAGTAGCGATCAATCCAAGGAAAAAAACACTATTTTCCCCGAGGAAACGGGTCTTTTTTCTTACAAAGATCGTCGAAGATCTCGAGAATGTGGAGGTTTCCAGCTTTTCCGGGCTTCTTGTGGACTACGCAAAAGAGAGGGGTGCTCGGATTATCGTGAGAGGTCTCCGGGCTGTGTCAGATTTCGAGTATGAATTCCAGATGGCTCACATGAACAAAAATCTTTTCTCTGATGTCGACACGGTATTCATGATGACAGGTGACAAATACTTCTACGTGAGTTCCCACATAGTCAAGGAGATATCGGGTCTCGGGGGAGATGTAAAGGATCTTGTCCACCAAGCCGTAGAGAAAGAACTCAGGAAGGCCTTCAAAACAGTGTGAACTGAAACTAAGCGTGACCACTCACTAAAAAGGAAAGGAGAAAGATCATGAGACTTGCAAATCGCCTTGCCAGCGTGAAACCGTCGCCCACTCTGGCGATATCCGCAAAGGCGAAAGCTATGAAGGCCCAGGGGATCGATGTGATAGGGTTCGGGGCGGGAGAACCCGATTTTGACACACCAGCACATGTGAAAGACGCGGCTAAAAGAGCGCTTGATGAAGGTTTTACAAAGTATGCTCCCGTTGGAGGCACTGACGATTTAAAGGATGCGATAGCTGAAAAATTGATGAGAGATAACGGTCTTACGTATGGAAGAGACCAGATAATCGTTTCCTGCGGGGCGAAGCATTCCATCTATAACGTTGCCCAGGCAATGCTTTCCGAGGGAGATGAAGTTATCATCCCCTCGCCTTACTGGGTTTCCTACCCGCCTATCGCATACCTTGCGGGCGCGCTCCCGGTGATCATCGATACTGATGAAACGACCGGGTTCAAGATGTCACCACAAGCGCTTGCCGATGCGATCACGGATCGGACGAAGCTTCTCATCCTAAACAGCCCATCAAATCCTACAGGTGCGGCATACACGGAAAAGGAACTGGCAGAGATCGCCGACATAGTCATGGAAAAAAAGATATATGTTCTCTCGGATGAAATTTATGAAAAGATTGTCTACGACGGATTTTCCTTCACGAGTATAGGATCATTGGGGAAGGAAATTTATGAGAGGACTATCCTGGTGAACGGCGTGTCGAAGAGTTATTCCATGACGGGATGGCGGATCGGTTACACTGCCGGGCCTTCCGAACTCGTAAAAGCAATGACGACCATTCAGTCACAGTCTACTTCGAACCCCACTTCCTTCTGCCTCAAGGCGTCTGTAAGCGCCATAAGTGGCCCACAGGAAGTTGTCGAAGTCATGGTACGGGAATTTGACAGGAGGAGACGCTATATTGTGGAGAGGTTGAGGGCAATTGAGGGGGTGTCGTGCGCCCTTCCAAAGGGGGCATTTTACGTCTTTCCCAACTTCTCGGGAATATATGGGAGGGGAGGGGAGGGAGCATCTCCGGGGAATTCCACCGAACTGGCAGCATACCTTCTCGATGAGGTTAAGGTGGCACTGGTTCCTGGTATCGGATTCGGAAACGATGAATGCGCGCGTCTTTCCTATGCGACCTCCATGGAGAATATTATCGAGGGGATGGACAGGATCACAGAAGCGATAGAAAAGCTCGGGTAATTTTTAATTCCGAATTCAGAATAAATTCGAAATCCTAAGCACGAAACACTAAACTCTAAACTCGAAACAACCCCAAAAAACCGTAACAGAT
>CAZPLX010000033.1:0-9970 GCA_964587345.1 uncultured bacterium | reverse complement strand
TTCATCAATGGTTATGTTAAATTTCTTCAGGGCATCGAAGGAGGATAAAGATTCCCTGATTCTCAGACCGGAATCGGGGATCACCCCTATGCCTCTCCATGAAATATCGCACTTTTCAAAGACTGAATAGATTACCTGGAGAGCTTTTGGATTACCTCTATCATTGGCTACACGGCGGTACTCGTTCTCCACTTTTCCCTCTTTTCCTTTACCCTGTGTGAGTATCATGTAAATGCCGAGAAGAATGTCCAGGTATTCGAATCCCGCTACCACGCAGGGGACACGGTATTTTTGAGCAAGAGGGAGGTACGCGTCGGCCCCGATGATGGTGCTCACGTGAGCGGGACAGAGAAAAGCACCGATGGAAACCTCTTCATCCACCATCAAAGCTTCCATCGCTTCAGGTACAGTTTTCAGAGAGGAGAGGATTGAAAAATTATTCACTTCCCGTTCTCTTGCCGTGAGGAGAGAGCCTGCTACAGACGGGGCTGTTGTTTCGAATCCTACCCCCAAGAAGACAACTTCCCTGTCAGGTGTTTCTTCGGCTATCGCGAGTGCGTCGAGAGGGGAGTACACTATCCGGAGATCGAGGCCTGCAGCCTTTTCTTTCTCCAGGGAAGACTTCCTCCCGGGAACCTTGATCATATCCCCGAATGTGGTAACTATCGGATCGCCGGTCCGGCCTATCTGAATAGCAGCATCGATGTATCCGTCGGGTGTGACGCACACTGGACATCCGGGTCCGGAAATAAGTTCGACGGTCCCCTCGAGAAGAGAACGGATTCCTCCGCGGGAGATTGCCATGGTGTGGGTTCCGCACACTTCCATTACTCTCACCGGCGGAGATGAGATCTCTCTTATTCTGGAGAGAATTCCCGCAGCGAGGCGGGGATCGCGAAATTCATCGAGGTAGCGTATCTTCACCGGCGTACTCCCTTAAAAGATTGAGAGTCAACTCCGCCTCATCCGGATCAACACGGTTGATGGCGAATCCTGCGTGAACAACCACCCATTCCCCGGGGGAAACTTCGTCCACAAGCATAAGGGAAATCTCTCTTGTGACCCCCCCGATCTCCACGGTGGCCATTGCTCCTTCGATCCGAACCACCTTTGCAGGTATTCCAAGGCACATCCTTTTTATCCTCCTTCTTTTCTGTGTGCGCAGTACAAGGCCTGTCCCAGCGATATTCCCCCATCACCCGGGGGGACAGACCTGTGAATAATTCCTCTCAGCTTTTTTTCGCTCAACCTTTCCAGCACCTTTTCCACGAGGTAGAGGTTCTGGAACACCCCTCCCGAGAGGAGCACGGAATCACCCCCGACCTCTTGCCTCAAGATAGCGGAGAGGGAAACTATTATATCAGCCATCGTGTCATGAAAGGATTTTGATATCATCCCTCTCTCATGTCCCACGAGGAGGTCTTCCACTATCCCCTCGATGATGCCCCGATATTCGACTATGTAAGTCCCCTCTTCATTATTGAACTTCCATGGATAGATCCTTTCCTTACCCCCGGCATGGATTTGCCCCTCGAAACGCATGGCCGCTTCTCCTTCAAAGGTGGCTTCAGTGCATGTACCCGTAAGGGCGGAGGCGCCGTCGAAGAGCCTTCCGCAGCTCGAGGAGAATACCAGGTTCAGCTCCTTTCCGATCGCGTCGAGAACAGTTTCAATGTGTCCCGGAGGGACTTTGCGAAAGAGGCGGTTTCCCAAGGATATGGCCTTCTGTGCTCCGAAGGTAGCAAAGAGAAGTGAAAGAGCCGTCTTCCATGGACTCCTTATAGTAGTGTCGCCTCCCTGGAGGGGAAAAAGATCGAAATGGCCCATCCGTGAGAGTTCCATCCCCTCGATGGTGAAAAATTCCCCTCCCCAGATCGTGCCATCTTCTCCGTAGCCCGTCCCATCAAAGGCAACACCCACTCCCTTGCCGCGAAATCCACATTCGGCTATGAGGGAGTAGATGTGGGCACGGTGGTGCTGAAGAGAGACTACCTCCATTCCTTCAAGTTCTCTCGAAAAAGCGGTGGTAAAGTATGCGGGGTGAAGGTCTCTGCAGACTGCGAGGGGCCGTACATTTAAGAAATCCATGAAGAAGGAGTAGGTGTCCCTGAAGAAAGTTCTCGCAGTGGGAGAATTCATGTCTCCCATGTGCTGTGAGAGGAAGGCAAAATTATCTTTTATTACTGTGAAAGTATTCTTCAGTTCACCTCCCAGCCCTACTACCGAGGGATAGGATTCTTGGAGAATGACGGGAGAGGGGACGAATCCTCTCGCCCTCCTTATGGGATACGCTCTTCCTTTCACGTTTGAGACCACCGAGTCGTCGCTCCTCTGAACGATATCCCTGTCGTGAGTCACATAGTAGTCGGCGATTCCTGAAAGTCTCGTTATGGCCTCTTCGTTGTCCACGGCGATCGGTTCTTCAGACACGTTTCCGCTGGTCATGACGAGTGGCCGCCTAACCTGTCTCATGAGGATCCTGTGGAGAGGAGTATAAGGGAGAAAAATTCCCACACGGGTGAGGCCAGGTGCGACCTGGGAGGAGAGTGGATTCTGATTCTTCACCTTCGTGACAAGGATTGGAGCTTCCCTCGAAGAGAGTATCTTCCTGTCTGAGGGTGAAAGATCGGCGATCTCTTCTCCCATGTCGAGGTTCTCGACCATCACGGCAAAAGGATTTCCCTTCCTCAGTTTTCTTTTCCTCAGTTCCTCGACTCCTCTATCGCTCGTTCCATCCACAGCGAGATGGTATCCCCCCAATCCCTTGAGTGCCACAATCTTTTCTTCCCCGAGGGCCACTGAGGCAAAGGCGAGCGGATCTTCTCCAGACATGGATTTTCCACTGCTATCGAGGAGGGAAAGGGAAGGGCCGCAGTCGGGACAACCGTTTGGTTCTGCGTGGTATCTTCTGTCTTCAACGGTTCCGTACTCCTCCCCGCAGGAGGGACACAGAAAAAATGTCTTCATAGAGGTATTTTCTCTGTCGTAGGGAGGGGCGTAGGCAATAGTAAATCGTGGGCCGCAGCCCGTGCAGTTGGTGAAGGGGTACAGGTACCTCCTGTTTTTCGGATCGAAGATATCGCTTTCGCATTTTTCACAAAGGGCCATGTCGGGAGGTATGGAAAATAGGGTTTGCCCCTCTATTCTACTCTTCTCTATCACGAAATCCGTAAAGTTCAGGGGAGTTGTTTCCTCCTTCTTAATGTCTACAACCAGGGCTCCTCTCGGCAGCTCTTTGGGAAAAAGCTTGAGAAAACGTGTGATGTTCCCTTCTTTTCCTTCCACATGAATCTTCACGGATCCCGGGCTGTTCAGTACGTACCCTTTGAGGGAACAGAGGTGTGCAAGGCGGTAGACGAAAGGCCTGAAGCCGATCCCCTGCACGATCCCTTTAATTTCAAGAACGAAAGCTTTCAAGGAAACCTGCCGATTGGGTCTGTTTCTGGATTCCTCACACTATCATTTCTCATTGAGGTGAAGAAGCGGCAAATGAGCGAACCTCATTCACTATTTTTTCCACAATCTCATTAAACTTCCTCTCAAGTGTTTCCGAGAGGCCTATCCGGTAAGTGTGAATGTCCTCAGGAACGATCCCCAGGATTATCATCTCAGGCATGGTATCCCGTATGACGAGGAGATCGAGAACATCCCGGACAGTGAAATCGTGGAGGGAAAATCTATCTCCCCTCTTTTTCCCTACCTCTCCGGGGAGAAGTGAGATCACCGTGCCCGGCGGAAGGGGGGCATTTACCGCGTCAATAAGAACAGCCCTTTCATGCTCCTCGATCAAGGAGATGAGGGAAAATCCCGCCACCCCCCCATCGACGAGTTCAACACCGGGAAGGGATTTCCTCTCTATGAGAGCATTTACCACGTGGATCCCCACACCTTCGTCGGAAAGGAGGAGATTCCCGAGTCCCAATACTATCATTATCGTTCACACCTCCTTCTAAAGAGTGGATTGTAACAACTTTTTCTCGTAATGGTGAAGAAAATGGAGCATTCGGAATGATACGGTCCCGTGGTAAGATTACCTTTTTTGTGACTGATCCAGTTGAAAAGGGGGAAAAGGGCCAATGCGAGTGGAGATTGACAGAGATCTTAAGGAGATGCTCGAGAGCACCGCTTCGGAGATCCGAGAAATAGTTCGAAGGGAAGAGGTCCTTCTGGTAAACATGATTTCATCCCCCGGGGCGGGAAAGACTACTCTCCTGGAAAAGATGCTCGATAGGTGGGGGGGGAAGTGGCGTGTAGGGATCATCGAGGGGGATATTGAAACTGAGATCGACGCGGAGAGGATCCGCCGCCACGGAGTATTCGTTCACCAGATAAATACTCGCTCCTCCTGCCATATTCTGCCGGAACAACTCAAGGAGGTCCTTGTCACGAGTGACCTTTCTCATATGGATATTCTGATCGTGGAGAACGTGGGTAACCTCGTTTGTCCCGCAGAGATCTCACTTGGTGAGGAGGTCAGGATCGTAGTGCTGAGCGTTGCTGAGGGAGATGAGAAGCCTCTTAAATATCCCCTCGCTTTCCGTACGTCCCAGCTCCTGGTAATTTCCAAAACAGACCTCGCCCCCTATGTGGATTTCAACATGGAAGAGGTGAAAAAAAAGGCTTTTGTGATGAACCCTTCAATTGATGTCATTGAACTATCCGCAATAAAGGGGCGGGGAGTTGACAGGATTGTAGAGTATGTGGAAATGGCCTACAGGGATAGGTTCGGGGGGTAAGATGCACGAGTACGGAATCTGCGAGGAGATCCTTGAAGCGGTCCTTTTCTCGGCCGGTGAGCATGGTGCGAATGAGGTAACTTCCGTGGACCTCGAGGTGGGTGTCCTGCGGGGGATAGTCAAGGAGCACCTTCTTTTTTTCTTCCGGCACCTTTCGAAAGGAACCTGTGCTGAGGGGGCTGCTCTCAATGTGAAGGAGAAGACTCTCACTGTGACATGTCATGACTGCGGTATCCTTCATTCGAGGGAAATGATCTTTTCCTGTCCCAAATGCGGTTCATGGGAAATATCCGTGGGGGGAGGTGATGAGATCCGGATCTCATCTCTGGAAATCGAAACTGACTGAATCCAATTCATGAGAGAAATGAAGGAACTTTTATAACTACGTTGTATCTTTTTTAATCCTCTTGATTTTCGGCTTGTTAAAGAGAGATAGGCCCGTGAGAGAGAAGAGGCATTTCCCATATCGGGGAATGAGGCATTCTTGTTTGACAATAATAAAATCATATTATACAAATGAGGGAACTTAACACTCAATTGTGGAGGGGGGATGATGTACAAAAAGCGTCCAGGTTCGTTGACAAGGAGAGATTTCCTCAAGATCGCGGGAGGGACGATAGGGTACCTGGGATTTTCGAGCACCCTGACTCCCAGACTTGCCCGGGCCCTTGAAAAAGCTGCGGCGAAAAGACAACCCGTTGTCTGGCTTCACTTTGCAAGCGATACAGGGTGTACGGAGAGCCTCATCAAGGCGGACAAGCCGAATGCGGCGGACCTCGTCCTTGACGTCTTGAGTGTAGATTATAACGAGACGATCATGGCGGCAGCAGGGAAAAGAGCGGAGGCGAACCTCGAGGCGGCAGTAGCACGGAAGGATTACATCTGCATCGTAGAGGGAGGGGTGCCCATGAAGAAGGGCCACGGAATGATCGGCGGGAAAGAGATGTTTGATGTGGCTACTTCTGTGTGCGGGAATGCCCAGGCGGTTGTGGCCATTGGAGCATGTTCTTTCGACGGAGGGATCCCCGCGGGGAACCCGAACCCATCGGCAATCAAAGGTATTGGCCCTTTTTTGAAAGAGAAAGGGATCAGTGTCCCGGTGATCAATCTCCCTGGCTGCCCGGCGAACCCGGAATTTGTGATCGGAACGGTGGTGAATGTCCTCCTCCTTGGAAAGGTTCCTGACCTCGATTCTCTGGGAAGACCGAAGATGTACTACGGCAGAACCATCCATGACAACTGCCCGAGGCGCTCTCATTTTGATAACAGCAGGTTCGTGGAAGCCTTCGGGAGTGCGGACGAGGCGGCGGGACACTGCCTCTACAAGATGGGATGCAAAGGGCCCGAAACACACTCTGAGTGTCCCCTCATCCTCTGGAATGAGAGGCTTTCCTGGTGTATCGGCGCGGGGTCTCCCTGCATAGGCTGCATGGAGCCTGGATTCGTGGACAAGTTTGCTCCCTTCTACGCCCGTCTCGCGAACATCACACTTCCCTCGGGAGATGTCGATGCGGACAAGGTGGGCATAGGGATGGCCGCGGCTACTGCTCTGGCTGTGGGAGGCCACGCAATAGGCAGGGCCATGTCGAAAACAAAAAATAAGAGTGAGAGCGAATAAGGAGGGCTAGATGGCGAAGAAAGTCGTAATCGACCCGATTCCCCGGATTGAGGGACATTTGCGGATAGAAGTGGAGATAGAAAATGGAAAGGTGAAGGACGCGTGGAGTTCGGGGACCCTCTTCAGGGGCTTCGAAACGATCCTCAAGGGGAGGGATCCGAGGGACGCATGGTTTATTACACAGAGGATCTGCGGCGTATGTCCCATCTCCCACGGGCACACATCTACCCTCGGACTCGAAAACGCCTTTGGTGTCACACCTCCAGCCAACGCGAGGATCATCAGAAACCTCATCGAGGGGTCCCAGTTCGTTCACTCCCACATCTTATGGTTCTATCATCTGAACGCGCTCGATTACGTGGACGTGGTGTCTTCCCTCTCGGCAAAACCGAAGAGTTCCTACTTGAAAAAGGTCCAGAACAGGATAAAGAATTTCGTCGGCTCCGGGCAACTCGGCCCCTTTGAGAACGGCTACTGGGGACACCCTGAATACAAGTTGCCTCCCGAGTTGAACCTCATCGCCGTAGCCCACTATCTCGAAGCACTGGAGATGCAGAAAAAGGCCTCTTCACTTGCGGCCATGATGGGGGGGAAAATGCCCATGCACATGACGACCCCTCCCGGTGGTACTACCTGGTATCCGCGTGTAGAGGTCCTCGATGATTTCCTCTTCCGGGTGAGAGAATTAAAAGATTGGGTTGACAGGGTCTTCATACCCGATGTTCTCGCCATCGCTCCCTATTACCTCAAGTGGGCGGGAATCGGAAAGGGAGTTATGAACTACCTCTCCTGGGGAGTATTCGAGGATCCTTCCTTCGATCCTAAAAAGAGGGTCCTTCAAAGGGGGGCAGTGTATGGGGGAGTGTTGAAGGCTCACGATGTGAAAGCCGCGCAGATAATCGAATATGTGAAGCATTCCTGGTTCACGGAAGAGTCTGGAAAGAGGAACCCTGCGGAGGGGATGACGGTCCCCGAGTTCACCGGATTTCACGGGAAGGGGAAGTACTCATGGATCAAGGCGCCCCGGATTGATGGGAAGCCGATGGAGGTGGGGGCTCTTTCCCGGGTCCTCGTGGCTTACCTTTCGGGTAACGAGAAGGTGAAAGGTCTCGTAGACTTCGTTCTCAAAGAGCTGGGGGTCGCGGGGAAACCAGAAGTTCTCCTCTCCGTTCTCGGAAGGATCGCTGCCCGTGTTGTTGAAGCGAAGGTCGTAATAGACGGGATGGAGCAGTGGACCCTCGAACTGATCGAAAATCTGAAGGCGGGGAAGAAAGAGATTTACACACTGAACGATGTCCCTGAAAGGGGTAGTGGAGTGGGGCTCTGGGAGGCCCCCAGAGGTGCTCTGGCCCATTTTAACTCCATCGAGGGGAAAAAACTGAAAAATTACCAGTGCGTGGTCCCCACGACGTGGAACGCGTCTCCCCGGGACGATAAGGGGAACAGAGGGCCCCTGGAAGAAGCTCTCGTGGGAACCCCGGTCCTTGACCCTGAGAGGCCGGTGGAAATTCTCAGAGTGACCCATTCCTTCGATCCCTGTATCGCATGCGCAGTGCATATCATTCATCCCGAAACGAACGAAGTGAAGGCCTACCGGGTCGTATAGAGAGGGGGAAATGATGGAACAGGAACGTATCGTGACCGATAGTGGTGAATTCAGGGAAGAGCGGTACCTGAAGCACGATTTCCAGGAGCGCTTCACCCACTGGGCACACGTGATCGATTTTGTCGTTCTCCTTCTCTCCGGTTTTCAGATAAAGTACCCCTCTTTCGCACCCTTTGGTTCCATGGCGACGGCGAGATACCTCCACATAGTATCGAGTTATGTCTTTGTGTTTCTCGGGATCCTCCACACCTACTTTTTCTTCGCTGCGGGGAAATGGAAGATTGCTATGCCCTCTTTAAGCGATCTTGGCGACCTGGGGCCTACCTTGAAGTACTATCTGTTCCTGTCTAGGGAAAAACCGGATTTTGCGAAATACAATCCTCTTCAGAAGTTCTCCTATGCCTTGCTCTTCCTCGTATCGGCCTTTCAGGTCTTGATCGGTTTTGCCCTCTACTGGCCGGGATACTTTTCCGGCCTCATATATGGTATGGGAGGCCTTATGGTGGTGAGATCCTGGCATCTTCTTATCGCCTGGACCTTCGTGGCCTTTACCCTCCTCCACCTCTACCTGGTGTTTTCAGAAGATATTCGCCTTCTCTCCGCCCTTTTCCACGGCTACTACTACAGGAAAGTGAGAGACTAAAGAGGAAGAACAGATATTTGCAATCCTGGCAGCTCCTTTTTCGGAGCTGTTTTTTTCTTAGGAGCCATTGCGGGGGTCCTTTATAATTGGATAGAGTGACTTCAGAAAAAGGGATGAAACAGAATTCCAATTGTCTGCTCCTCCTGTTATTTGCTCTCACGCTGTGTGTGCTCTTCATCAAGCTCGGTTCCTACCCTCTGATTGAACCCTCAGACGCCCGCTACGCCGAAATATCGAGGGAGATGTATATTACGGGCGATTATCTGACCCCCCGGTTGAATGGCATCAAGCATTTTCACAAACCACCTCTTCTCTACTGGGCTGTTACAGCCGGGTACAGGCTCCTCGGGGTCAACGAGTGGGGAGCACGAGTGTGCCAGGGTATCTTCTCCCTGGGTGTCCTCCTGGTGCTCTTTATGGTCGGAATCCGGCTTTTGGGGAAAAAAAGCTCGTGGATTCCTCCTCTCCTTCTCCTTTTTTCCCCCGGATTTCTTGGAGCCGAAAGAAACCTTACGACAGACATGCTACTTCTTTTCACAGTCACCTCGGCCATGGCATCTTTTCTCTTCTTTTACCTGAATGAGGGGAAAGGTATCTCCATCTACCTTTTCTACCTATTCTCAGGGCTCTCCATTCTCACGAAGGGACCCATGGGAGTTGTGGTGATCTTTCCGGTCCTTCTTCTCTTCCTCCTATGGGATCGGAATATTTCCTTCCTCTTCAGGATGAAACCGGTTTTGGGGGGGCTGATTCTTCTCTTTATCGCACTTCCCTGGTACGTGGCAGTATCATTTCATAACCCGGGACTCTTCACCTATTTTGTGAAGGAGCAGGTTTTAAGCCGGGTTGCGGGAGGTGGCATGGGGCACAGGCACTCTTCCTTTTACTTTTTGTGGATCTTTCCCCTCCTCACCTTCCCATGGATATTTTTCTTCCCCCAGTCTTTTAAGGGGGTGTTCGATAAAGGGAGAAGCGTGGGAGAGGCGAGTTTTTCTTTGCCCGGAAGTTCCAGGATGTTTCTTGTCATCTGGGCCCTCTTTCCCCCCCTCTTTTTCTCTATTCCCATGACAAAACTGCCTCTCTATGCACTCTCGTCCCTTCCTCCCGTAGCGCTTCTCGCCGCCGGTACTGTGAGAAAACACATGGAGAGGAGAGAGGGGAACTCTCTATTTTTCTCCTGTCTGGGGCTCCTTATTCTTTTCCTGGGTATATCCATGGTTTTCCTCCCCCATTTCCTCGCCTTAAAAAGAGGACTCGGAGGAGGGGATGAAATGAAAGTCGTAGCATTTGTGGGAGCACTTCCTATGATGGGTGGAGGAGTGTGGATTTTGAAGGGGAGAGGTGCCCCGGACCGATCGATGAAGATA
>CAZPLX010000032.1:0-10025 GCA_964587345.1 uncultured bacterium | reverse complement strand
TCAGGGTAGTCGGGGGCAATTTCAAGTGCTCTTTTTACATGCTCTTTTGCCTCATCATAGCGGTTTATGGAGGCGTAAAGCTTCCCCAGTTCCCTTAAGTGTCCTACGATTCTTGGCTTCACTATGTCGAGGGGGATTTGCCGCCCCTTCCTGGATAGAGATTCAAAGGCTTTATCGAAAGCCTCTCTCGCGTGGGAGTACTTTCCCATATCATTCAGCGTGATGGAGAGGCCAATCGAGGCTTCCACATAGAGGGGGTTTAATGCGAGGGCTTCCTCAAATTTTCCCACGGCGTCCTGAAGTTCTCCAAGATAGTGATGGGAAAGGGCAAGGATGTAGAGCACATCGGGATAGTGGCCACCACCTTTTTCCACGGCAATAAGGGTTTCTTTCGCTCCCCTGTAGTCCTTCTCTTCAAACTGTTTCTTTCCAAGGGCGATAAGAGAGTTGAGTTTCATTTCGTTGCTCCCTCCATATTTTCCCTGAGTTTGACGGTCCCCTTTGCCCCGGGGGATCTTTTTTCGAGGTATTTAAGGAGCTTCCCGGCCCCTTTTAGATTCCCGATCTTGAGATATGTCTCTCCGAGGAGGGAGGCGATCCCGGGACCCGCATCGGTATCGGAAAAATCCCTGAAGGCCCTCTCCAGGCGGATCTTTGCACTGGTGTATTTTTTGTCCTTGTAGTAGTACATCCCGATTACAAGCTCGTTACGGGCCATGTGTCCTCTGAGAATGACATACCGTTTTTCCCCCTCCTTACCTTCGGGGGTGGAAGGATATTTTTGGACGAGCTCTGAATAAACTTTCATGGCACTTAGTGTGGATGATTGATCTCTTCCAGGTTTTTCCACATCCAATTCGAGAACTTTTCCCTTCAACAGGAGGGCTCTTGGAACAAGTTTGCTGTCAGGATAAAGTCGGATAAAATCGTCGAAGCCGACTTGTGCATTCACATTCTCCTCGTTCAGATATTGGGCCCTGGCCAGGTCAAAATAGGCTTTTTCAAGATAGGGAGAGGAGGGAAATCGATTGATTAATCCTTTGAAGAAAGTGATGCTATCCTGATAATCCTCCCTCTCCAAGCTCAATTCTCCCTGAGAAAAAAGTTCCTTGTCCGTCTTCCCCTGTCCGAGCTTTTTCGAGGAACATGCGAGGGGCAAAAGAAGAGAGAAGAGGGCAAAAAGGAGGGGGATCTGATATCTCCATCTCAAGGGCGCAACTATTTTTTGACAGGTTATCCCCTTCATCTGTGTGAAGATTATATGGCATAAGGCGGCTCCAGGAAAACTATTTTATTTCAGAATGGGTAGGAGGATTACTGAATAAGCCTTGACACTAAAAAAAGAAAATACTATAAGGTGGTAATCTTCAATCGATCGATTAACAATGCCAAAAATCAGGAAAAATAACAGAAACTCTGAAGAGGTGAGGCAGAGGATCCTTGTGGCGGCTGAAGAGTTGTTTGCCCAAAAGGGGTTTTCTGCAACATCGATACGTGAGATTGCCTCGTCTGCTGAGGTGAACAGTGCCATGATCTACTACTATTTCGATGACAAGAAAGATCTTTACCGGTCCATCGTTGATTTTTCCTCTGCAGAGACCTACCGGATGCTTCTGAAGGCGTTCAAGGGGAAGAGTGATCCCGCGGACCAGCTCAGGGAATTTTGCATCGAGTACGCGAGGGCTCACTACATGCGAAGAGATATCGTGAAGATTATTCACAGGGAAATGCTTACTACAGCAGAAGATCAGGACGGGTTCGCGGGAAGGTATTTTTCGGAAAGCATGAAAGCGCTGCAAAGCATTCTTGACCGGGGATTAAAAACCGGAAGGTTTCGGAATATCGATATTGAGCTCACAGGGGCTACTCTTTTTGGTCTGATTCTCTTCATTTTTTTAAACGAGCCGGCAATTCTTGCCGTGAAGAAGCTCAAGTTTCTTGACGAAGCCTCTGTCGTAAAGATTACCAGGGAGCTTGTGGAAATATTCCTCTCTGGGATCGTAAAAGAATCGTGAGAATAAAATAATCGATCGTTTAACTTAGCCGGAAAGCTCTTAGGGGGTATTTCCCTTAAATCATACATCTTGTTCCCATATACATTTTTGATGTCTGGAGAAAGTGGTTAAGGTGAAATGTGTTGTTCAGAAAGTTTTGAAAGCCTCTGTTTCAGTTGAGGGAAAGGAGATAGCAGCCATCGAAAAGGGGCTCCTCGTTTTCATTTCGGTGTGCAGAGGAGATTCCAGGGATGATGGGGCGTACATTGCGAGAAAAGTGCCTGCCTTGAGAATTTTTCCTTCCAAAGAAGGGACGGAGAGTGAACTATCTCTCGAGCAGGTAGGGGGAGAGATCCTTGTCGTTCCACAGTTTACCCTCGCAGGTGACGTGCGAAAGGGCAACAGGCCCTCCTTCGGAAAGGCTGAAGCCCCTGATAGGGCCCGGCATCTAATTCAAGAAGTTGCTGATATCATGAAAGGAGAAGGCCACATTGTTCACATGGGCCCCTTCAGGGAACATATGATCGTGAATATATCAAATGATGGTCCTTACACGGTGCTGATCGATTCCAAAAAAACTTTTTAGCCAGGGGGCACAGATGAAAATTAGAGTGATTGGGGCAGACTTGAAAGATGTGGTGGCTGACCTTCTCGTAGTGGGCCTCTTCGAAGGAGTAAAAAAACCTTCAGGAGCTCTGGGGAGGGCAGATTTTCTCGTCCAGGGAGAAATTGCGAGAGCGATCAGGAAAGGAGAAGTGACGGGAAAATTTGGAGAAAGCATACTTTTTTCCCCGGGGAAGGGTGCAAAAGCGGGGAGGATCATGGTCCTTGGTCTGGGAAAGAAGGAGAGCCTCACTCCAGATCGCATCCGCCAACTGTCTCTCTATCCCGTGAAAACAGGGAGAAGGCTCAAGGCGAAGATCATTGCCACCATTGTCCCTGGTACGGGTGCCGGGGGAATTTCGATCTGTGAGGCAGCAAAATTTCTTTCTCTCGGCTATCTCCTGTCAGATTATCGGTATGACCGCTTCAAGGAAGTAAAAGAGCATGGGATCGCTACACTTAAGATCGTGGACAAGGACCGGAAGGAGGAGAGGGAGATAAAAAAAGGTCTCTTCGTCGCGAAAGAAACTGTTTCAGGGGTCAATTATTCCCGGGATCTGGTAAATACTCCCCCCATGTATCTCAAGCCCCCAGACCTTTCGAAAGAAGCTTTGAAGCTGTCAGGTAATAAAGTAACCGTGAAGGTTTTCAATGAAAAAGAAATTGTCCGAATGGGACTGGGAGGCCTGTATGCAGTGGGGATGGGCTCTTCCTCTCCTCCGAGGCTTATCGTAGCCAGATACCGGGGGGGCAAGAGAGGGGAAAAACCTGTCGCCCTTGTGGGGAAAGGGATCACCTTCGATACGGGAGGGATTTCTCTCAAAAAATGGGAGGGTATGGACAGGATGAAGTATGATATGGCGGGGGCTGCGGCCGTCTTGGGTACTATCAGGGCCCTTTCCCGGCTCGAGGCGAAAGCGAACGTTGTCGCTGTTGTTCCCGTCGCAGAAAATATGCCCTCAGGGTCGGCGTACAGGCCTGGAGATGTGATCAAGACGATGGCAGGGAAGACTGTGGAGGTTCTGAGTACGGATGCGGAAGGAAGAATCGTTCTGGCAGATGCGATCTGGTATGCTCGGAAAAAGGAGAACCCCCGTTCGATCGTAGATATTGCCACGCTCACCGGGGCATGTGTCGTCGCTCTTGGAAGTCTTGCAATGGGTATGATGGGAAATGATCGGAAGATGATCAAAGCTTTTCTTGAAGCATCGAAGAGGAGCGGGGAAAGAGCATGGGAGCTTCCCCTCTACGAGGAGTATGGAGAACAGATCAAGAGCTCGGTTGCTGACTTAAAAAATATTGGAGGACATGAGGGGGGTGCGATCACAGCGGGATATTTTCTGAAACATTTTGTAGGGGATACACCCTGGGTCCACCTCGATATTGCCGGAGTTGCCTGGATGGAGAAGGAGAAGATGGGATACCTTCCCGGAGCTACTGGGGCAGGAGTGAGACTCATTTCAGAAGCCATTACGAGTATCTGAGGATTCGGGTTATGGAAGAACATGGTGACAGAGAAAATGTTGAAAAATACCGGGCGTGTCCTCACTGTACGATCCAGGTCTCTTTGGATGCTGAGATATGCCCTCACTGCGAGAGGTCGATTCCCGTTGGGGGAGGGACTTCCGCCGATCCTCTCGAGAAGATTTTTGAGCGAATAAGAAAGAACAGGTTCGATCGCAAACGTATTCTTACCCTGGCAGCGGCAATCCCCATTGTGGTGGTCCTCCTGGTGGTTGTCGTAAGCCTGTACCAGCATATGGCAGGTGTGAAAATTGAAATTGAGAAGGGATACGGGATTACCATCACCCATGTGGAAATAGTCCATTCCGGGCAGGGGAGGGTTTTGCGGGGTGAGGTCAACAATAATCTTGAAGATGTCCCTTCCCTCTCACTCAAATCGGTGGGCGTACGCTCCGAGATGGTGATGGACAATGGAAACACATACCTGAAAACCCTCTTTCCCGTGGGTCCTCTGGGGGAACCGGGAGCTCTGTTAAAAGGCGAGGGAGGAATTTTTGAATTAACCCTTCCAGACAAAGGGGTGAGAAAGGTGAAGCTTCACCCGGGAATCATTGATCTCAGAGGTGGTGGAGGGATTTAAGATTGATTTTCTGAATAAGGGCGTAAGACGGAGATGATGTTTTTAGCCTTCTCCCTGAATCTCGTCCCACAGGCGATTTTTCCTTTCCCCTTCTCCATCATGAGCGTGTATTTTTTTATGTCCAGGAAGGAATCTATGTCGGATAGAGTATCTGTCAATGTAAATGAAATGGCGGCGTCATCCAGCTTCTTTTTGGTTTCTTGAAGAACCATATCGCTTGACCAGTGAATCCCTTTAAATGGAATTTCTGTGAATTTATTCATCCCCAGGAGGTAATACCCTCCATCCTCAGAGGGGCCTATCACCATGTCACTCTCTTTCAGATTGGACACTGCCTCTTCGATAATTATTTCCGTCAAGAGGGGGATATCCGTTCCGATGATGAGGGCGGCCTCCTGATGGCGGGTCATTACTTCCTGAAAGGCTTTTTCCATCCTGATGCCCAGGTCTCCCATGGACTGAGGGCGAATTGTAATGCCCCACTCCTCAAATCTTCTGAAATAGAGTGATTCTGGTGGGTCGAAAAAAAGAAATTTATTCTTTGCACCGGAAGCGGCAAGGAGATCGGCTGCGTCGAGAAGCATTGCCTTATAAATGTCTGCACCAACTTCCCTGGATAGGGGTGGAGATAAACGGGTTTTCACTCTGCCCGCTGTTGGTTCCTTCGCCATGACGATCAGAGAATAGTCCAGGATTTCCTCCTTTTTACTCGATAAAAAATATTATCACAAGCACACCTTGAAAAATATTTTTCATCCTCTATGCTTCTTCCTGCCCGATGTTACTTGAAGAGGGAAGGGGAGCTGAAAGTCCACAATTTTGTTGATTTTAGGAGATACTTAATTTACCATGATGAGTCTTTACTATCCCGGGGGGTGAGTAGAATGAGTAAGAGGCAGCTTAAAATCGGCCTTCCGAAAGGGTCACTTCAGGAATCGACTCTGAAAATATTTAAGAAGGCAGGATTTAATATCTCCGTAGGGCCACGTTCCTACATTCCTACAATTGATGATCCTGAGATAACGGGTCTTCTCATTCGTGCCCAGGAAATGGCAAGGTACGTGCAGGACGGTATCCTGGATGTGGGACTGACGGGCAGGGATTGGGTCCTTGAACAGAATGCCAAGGTGAAAGAGATCTGCGAACTCAACTATGCGAAGGGGGGCTTAAGGCCTGTGCGCTGGGTTGTTGCTGTTCCCGAAGATTCTTCAATCAAATCGATAAAAGGTTTGCAGGGGAAAAGAATTGCCACAGAGCTGGTCAACTATACGAGGCGGTTTCTCAAGGAGAAGGGGATTAGTGCTCTCGTGGAGTTTTCCTGGGGCGCGACAGAGGTGAAAGCGCCGAAACTTGCCGATGCCATCGTGGAACTCACAGAAACCGGGACTACCCTTAAGGCCAACAAACTGAGAATCGTAGATACCATACTCGAATCGAGGACGGTGATGATCGGGAACAGGATGGCGATGAGAGATCCATGGAAAAAAGAGAAAGTGGAGAAGATTTCCCTCCTTCTGAGAGGCGCGCTGAACGCAGAAGAAAGGGTAGGACTCAAAATGAATGTTACCAGGAAGGATCTGGACACCATCATCTCTGTTCTTCCTTCCCTCAAAAGCCCAACCATATCAGCACACACAGATGAAAAGTGGGTGAGTCTCGAAGTGATCGTAGATGAGAAGACAGTGAGAGATCTCATTCCTGATCTGGTAAAGAGAGGCGCCACGGGGATAGTGGAGTATCCTCTCAACAAGGTAATTCCTTGATCCCTTCCCGGGACAGGGTGAAGCGTTTCCTTGATATCCTCTATGAAGAGTATGGAACTTCATATCTTGAAACAGACCCGGTGTCATTTCCTCACCGCTTTTCGCAGGAGAGGGATGTGGAGATCGCAGCATTTATTTCTGCGATCCTCGCATTCGGAAGAGTAGGGCAGATCCGTAAGAGTGTGGATGATCTCCTTTGCCGGATGGGGGGAGTTCCTCACGCTTTTCTTTTCAGAAGTCCCTCCCAAAGAGATAAGGCTTTGCAGGGTTTTTGTCATCGTTTCGTAGGTGAAAAAGAAATATCAAGTCTCATTGGAGCCCTCTCCCGTCTTCTCACAAGGTTTGGTTCGCTGAAAGAGGCTTATTTCTCCTGCCACGTAGAGGGGAATGTCCCGGAGAGTCTTTCCCTTTTCGTGAAAATGGTCAAAGAGATGAAGGAGAAAAATGAGGGGGAGTTGAAATTTCTTCTTCCAGATCCCCGGAAAGGCAGCGCATGCAAGAGGCTCTTCCTCTATCTCAGGTGGATGGTACGGAAGAAGGGAGGAGTGGATTTCGGAATGTTCGATTTCGTTGATCCTGCAGATCTTATCATACCCCTGGATACTCATGTGGGAAGGCTCTCACAGGCTATGGGTCTTACCCGGAGAAAAAGCATATCTCTCGAAACGGCAAAAGATATCACCTCGTCCCTTAAAGCATTTGACCCGGAAGATCCGGTTAAATACGATTTTGCTATTACCAGGATAGGCATACTCGAAGGGTGCAGGGGAATACCTTCTCCAGGCTGCAACCGGTGCTGGTTAAAGGAAAGGTGTCCCCTTTTACTCACAGAGTAATACGAGTCTTCCTCTCATCGTCAACTGTTTTTGTACTTTCTTGAAGCCCGCCGACCTGGCAAATTGCACCAGTTTGGCTGCACTGTACACCTTCCCCCCAGGAGTATTCACCACCATATTGATTGCGAAGAGAGCCGCCTCAGCCGGTTTTGTTCCGGATTTGTCAACTTCCATGTCGTGTATGAGAAGGCGGCCGTTGGGAGCGAGCCACCCCTTTATTCTCGCAATGAGCCTCCGGCACTCTTCCCCATCGAGGCTGTGAAGTATGTTCGAGAGGATTGCAAGATCATATTTTTCCGGAGGTTCGGTGTGAAAAAAGTTTCCTTTGATGTAAAGAATAGTCCTGGCAGCTTCCGGGTCCAATGCGCGGAGGATCTTTTTTGCTTCCCTCGCCATTTCAGGGAGGTCGAGGATATGCACCTTTTTTGAAGAGAATTTTCGGAAGATTTCCATCGAATACCTTCCCGTGCAGCCCCCAATGTCGAGGATAGATGTGACATGAGAAAAATCGATGAGCCTTGCAATCTCCCGGGCTGAAATGGTCCCTCCATGATGCATGGCAAGGGCAAACGAATAAATCTCCTTTCGACTTCTCGCTTTTCCCCGGGACGAGCCGCGTTTTCCGGATCGTCTTTTCCTGAGGATCTCCGGCAGTCTTCCCCACTGCTCCCACATTGCTCCGAGATGAAGGGGGAACCCGTACATCGGTTCTTTCGCACCCGTAACGAGATGCTTCTGTGTGAATGCGCTGTTTTTAAATAATCCACCCTTCTTCCTCACAAATCCAAGGGCTGTGAGGGAGTTCATGAATAGTTCCATTCCTTCCCTGTTGAGGGAGAGGTCGGTGGCGATACCCTCTGAATCTTGCTCTCCCTTTTTCAGGAGATCAAAAATCCCAAGAGTAACGGCGGAAAAGAGGATCTGGCTTTCCCAGTATCCCCGTACGATTGAGTGGAAGCGTTGAGTGTCCATCATGGCCCCCTTCTTTTTCATTTATCTCTTGCGGTTTCCTTTGTCCCTATTATAAATTGAGTCAATACACAGGGAAATGGTGCAATATATGAAAAAGAAGCTTGGAGAATATCTCCTCGAGTCGGGCTTGATAGATGAGCAGCAGCTGAACTACGCTCTGAAATCTCAGCGGCAGCTGGGAGGAACTCTTGGCGAGGCAGTCATCAGGCTGGGATATGCAACGGAAGACCAGGTTCTTTCGGCCCTTTCCCGCCAGATGTCCATACCCCATGTGAATCTCTGTAAGATGACAGTATCCGAGGAAGTCCTGAATGTTCTTTCCTTCTCCTTTACCAGAGAGAAGAGGGTCCTGGCAATCGGATATGATGAGAATAAGCTCGTCATCGGGATGGTTGACCCCACGAACCTGGATCTCCTCTCGGAGATCGAATTCAAAACAGGAAAGGCAACGAAACCTGTGATTATCACCTCACATCAGTTCAGCGAAGTGATGAAATTTTTCAATGAGAACGGGTACGGAACTGTCCCCCTTAAACTCAAGGAGGAGGTCTGTGGCACGGAAGTATTCGAAAATAGTCTGGGAAGCCTTCTTGCGACGCTGGTGGAAATGAAGGGACAGGATCTGCACCTCTCTGCGGGAGCAATACCGAGTATTCGGATCGACAATGAAGTGGTGCGCCTCAACCTTCCCGCTCTACCCCCGAGCGAGGTGGAGAAGCTGATTTTCACAATCCTCTCGGAAGAACAGAAGAAAACATTCAATACAACTTTCGAGCTTGACTTTGCCTACTCCCTGGAAGGGACAGGGAGGTTCAGGTGTAATCTTTACAAACAGCGAAGTTCTGTAGCTTTTACGGCGAGGCATGTGGTTGAGGATATTCCCTCCATGGGCGAACTCGGCCTCCCCGATTTTATTGCTGAGTATCCTCTCAAAATGAGCGGCCTCATCCTCATCGCCGCACCAAACGGCCACGGGAAATCGACAACTCTCGCCTGTTTAGTGGACCTGATCAACAGGGAGCGAAGGGCGAATATAATTACCATCGAAGATCCCATCGAGTTTACCCATACCCACAAGAACTCGAATGTGAACCAGAGGGAGGTGGGCACCGATACAAAATCATTCTCCGATGGGCTCAAACACATATTTCGGCAGAATCCCGATGTAATCATCATAGGAGAGTTGAGGGATTACGAGAGTATTTCTATTGCACTGACTGCTTCGGAAACGGGTCATCTCGTGATGGGTACACTTCACGCGAACAGTGCTGTCGCCGCGATAGACAGAATCCTCGATATATTTCCCCCCGGGGCACAGCAGCAGGTAAGAGCCCAGCTTGCGGACTGCCTTCTTCTCGTTTTCTCCCAGCGGCTCGTACGGGGGAGAGAAGGATCGGGCAGGGTTCTCGCCTGGGAAAAGATGGCCTCATCCGTAAGGGTCCGCAATGCGATCAGGGAGGGAAAATCACAAATGATCAGAAGTCTCATGCACACAAATCTCGAGGAACTCGTGAGTATCGATTGGACCCTTGCGGACCTTGTTGCATCGGAAAGGGTTAAGTACGAAGAAGCGATCAAGTATGTGGATAACATGGGATATTTCAATGAACTCCTCAAACTCCGGGGTGTGTACAAGTGAAGGATAGGATTGCTGTGAAAGAGTGTGGGGCCAGGTTTCTTGATCCATGTTCCAGTGGCTGGGGCTCTCAGTTCCTTTTGCGTCTCCGCACTTCACAACATACACTCTGACCCG
>CAZPLX010000031.1:0-10189 GCA_964587345.1 uncultured bacterium | reverse complement strand
ATGGCAAAATTCGTTAAGAGTATACAACAAATCTCCCCGGGGATTGAACAATTGTCGGTAGTTCAAATACTCGCAAGACTATCCGCGATAAGGGGATGAATGATCCAGGTGCTCCCATTTAGGGAGGTTACCCCATGAAGGGGAGAAATATGAGTTTTCTCCCTGTTAATCCCGATAATCGGAATGCCCCATTCGATGGCATTTTAATGAGCTGCACCAATTTGCGATACAACAAAGGTTTCACACAATTCCCCTGTGACTATCCCTGGAGAAACGCCCCTAGCTTCAGGGCAAGACCCATGTCTCCTGCCACCTTTAACTTCCCCATCATAAAAGCCATCTGAGGAGCGAGAGCACCCGACACGAGTTCAAGAAAATCTTCGTCTTTCATAGTGATAACCGTGGATGGGTCAGGAGCTCCACCTTCTTCAACTGAGACCGCACCTTCTGCGATCGTGATAAACCATCTCCCTCCACCGTCGCCGTCGATGTTGAACTGATACACGCACTCCATCCCGCTTATCTTCCCGGGATCGGCCATGATTTTTTCGGGCAATTTTTCGATGAATCCCCTCACATTCCCTTCGGACATAAGACTCCTCCTTTATAATGAACGATAATTCATTTATTAGACCACAACTTTTCATTCCGAGCAATCTTCATTTGCGATTTCTGCTCGCTTTCTTTATTTACCCGGCACCCCATATTTTTATGGCGGGAATATCCTATGTCATGGATAATAATCGGGGAGGATTCCATGAAAGTGGTCGCCATCACCGGGGGAATAGGTTCAGGAAAATCTACTGTGGCTGAAATGTTTCGGAATCTCGGTTTTCCCGTTCTGGATGCTGATAGAGTCGCACACGGAGTGTACAAAAGGGGGACAATCGCCTATAAAAAAATTATTGAATCCTTCGGCAAGAAAATTCTTCTTGGGGACGGAATCATTAACAGAAAAATATTGGGGGACCTTGTATTCGAGAATGAAGAATTAAGGAGGCTTCTCGAGGAAATAACCCATCCCTTTATCGAAAAAAAAATGAGAGAGTTCATCCGCGAATGCAGGGAACAAAGAGCATCCATCTGTATTATCGAAGCCGCTCTCATTTTTGAAAAAGGGAAGGGTCAACTCTTCGACTGCATCATCACAGTCTCCGTAGATGAGAAAACCCAGTGTACGCGCCTGATACAAAGAGATGAAATTCCAGAGAGCGAGGTCCAGTCTAAAATCAGGTCACAGGAACCACTTGAGGTGAAGAGGCAGAAGGCCGATAGGGTAATCGACAATTCCGGGACATTGGACTACACGAAAAAACAGGTGGAAAAGATCGCATCCGATTTAACCGGGATGAAACGGGACATGTGAGCCCCTAGGGCTCTTACTTCTCATTTGCAGGAACGAAAGAGAGAGGAGAAAGAGAAACTGAGATGTCTCTCTCTTCATCACCCTCCTCAAAACCGATCAGGATCTTTTTAAGACGCTTCCCTGGGGAGGTTCCAAAAGCGACAAAAAAATCTTTTTCAATATTCCTGCTTACCTGAACCACCTGGCTCAAGTCCTTCTCGTCTCCCACGGACACGATCACGGATCCTTCCTCAGGAGTAATCAGAGAATCACTGGGAAGCCTGTTCCCAAAAACATACATGAGATTTTTTCTCGTCTCCACCTTCTCATTCCAGAATGATTTTGCCCATCTTGTTATCCTCTCCTTCATTGGAATATTCCCCGGGGTCTCGTCAAAGACGAGGAGAAGAAAAAATGGATATCTTGAATCCTTTACTTTGTAATCACTTTCCCTGTGATTGATACCATCGACGTAGAGTGAAAAATGAAGGAGCTTCCCCGACAGATTTGATTCCACATCTTTCGAGATATAGATCTCCTCCCCTTTTGCGAGAGTTACGAAAATGCCGTCATTCCAGGAAGGAACTTCTGAGGGGGGGGTCCTTATCCCTTCCCTGTACCCTTTCACCTTTGCAATCCCCTCTTTTATGTCCCTTTGAGAAAAGAGTATCTGCCCGGATTCATCTGAAGAAAAAGAGGCGCTACCTTGAGAAAAAACAAGCAGTATAACGGCGATCGCCACTCCCCACATATGTAGCTGCGCTTTCATGTCATTCAAATTCCTTTTTGATAACCTCGATATTCCTGTTTCCAAGCAATTCTTCAAAATCCGCCACGCATCTCGTGACAGTCTCCACATCGTACCCGCGAACCACAATTCTGACGCGATAACCGGGAGCGAATGTTGGGTAGGAGCCTATCGACAGGGCAGGGTAATTGTCCATCAACTTCTCCATAATATCGGAGAAGGAGGATTCGCCCCTCTTCAAGTACAGTATACCTTTTGTGACCTGAACCCTTTTGAAATATTGCTTCACAAATGGGTACATCTTCCTGATCAGTTCCGGAATGCCGGGAAACACCATTACTTTCCCCGCCACGAAGCCAGGAGCCGCGGAGACCGGATTTGGGATCAATTCGGACCCCACAGGGACGACCGCCATCTTCATTCTTATTTCGTTTGACTCCTCTCCGTAAAAATCTTCCAGGAGCTTTTTCGCATGCAGGTCGGTTACCAGGGGTACCCCGAGAGCATGGGCCACCGACTCTCTGGTCACATCGTCAGGAGTGGGGCCAATTCCCCCTGTGAGGATCAGATAATCTACCTCATCGAGAAAAGCCTTTATCATGGCCGAGATGACCTCTACTCTGTCCGGAAGAATTGAGGCAATGTGAACGGAAACCCCGAATTCCTTGAACTCCTCTATAAAAAAAGAAGTATTTTTATCCTCCACCTCTCCCTTCAACACTTCGTCGCCGATCACAAATAAAGCAACCTTCTGTATTTCACATTGTTTTTCCAATTTACATTGAACCGTTTTTAGATTAATAAATACTATTTATACGAAAATAAGGACTTATTCATGAGAAAGCAAGGGAAAAAATTATCCTATTCCGATGCGGGAGTTCACATCGGGGAAGCTGGAAATCTGCTCAGGGAAATCGGTCCCGCAATAAATAAAACCTCAATTCCCGGGGTCCTCGGGAATATAGGAGGGTTTTCCGCCTTTTTCCAACCCGATCTTAGTTCCTATTCACACCCCGTTCTTCTCGCAACGACTGACGGTGTCGGGACAAAGCTGAAAGTCGCGCTGAAATCGGGAAAGTTGGATACAATAGGGATCGACCTGGTGGCCATGTGTGTAAACGACCTGGTCGTTCACGGGGGAACCCCTCTATTCTTTCTCGACTACTACGCCACGGGAACTTTAAAAGCATCTTCCGCAGCAAAAGTAATCCGGGGAATTGCGAAAGGGTGCATCGAGGGATGCTGTGCACTGATCGGAGGAGAGACCGCAGAGATGCCCTCGCTTTACAGTAATGATGATTTTGATCTGGCAGGTTTCTGCGTTGGGGTCGCAGATAAGGATTCGCTCATTACCGGAAAAACAATTGAGGCAGGAGACGTCATCATGGGAATCCCTTCGAAGGGATTCCACAGCAACGGTTATTCCCTATTGAGAAAAGCACTTTTCAAAAAGGGTGGCCTCACACTCTCAGATACCTTTCCCGGCACGAAATCCACCCTTTCAAAGGTCCTTCTCACTCCGACTCGCATCTATGTGAAACCTGTACTTGCCGTTATTAAAAAAATTGAAGTGCGAGGCATGGCTCATATAACCGGAGGTGGACTCTACGACAATATCGGAAGAATTCTTCCCCCGGGACTCAAGGCTATTATCCAGGTAAAATCTATGCGTGTTCCCTCGATATTCAAAACTCTTCAAACAATTGGCAACATAGACAGGGAGGAGATGTTTCGCACCTTCAACATGGGAACGGGTATGGTCATGGTCATTCGAAAAGAAAATGTGAAAATTGCGGAGGCCATTTTGAGAGAGTTTCGTCTTATCCCAAAAGAGATCGGTTTCATTCTTCCCTCGACCGGCAATGAAAATAACGTGGAGATAAGGTTTTGAAAGAGAAGAAAATACATCCTATCGCCGTGCTTATTTCAGGGGGCGGAACCAATCTTCAGTCCATAATAGACTCCTGCCAAAATGGTGCGATCCCCTGTGAGGTCGTCCTCGTCATCAGTAATCGAGAAGAAGCCTACGGCCTTACCCGTGCAAAAAATCACGGGATCGAAGGGATTTTTCTCGATCACAGGCAATTTCCTACCCGGGAAGCATTTGAGGAAAAACTCATTTCCCTCATCGAGCGCGTCAAAGCTGAACTGGTTTGCCTTGCCGGTTTCATGCGCGTACTTACCCCACGGTTTGTGAACCATTTCAGGGGAAAGCTGATGAACATCCACCCGGCTCTCCTCCCCTCTTTTCCGGGAACCCATGGCCAGAAACAGGCCCTGGACTATGGTGTCAAATTTTCTGGAGCCACAGTGCATTTCGTCGATGAGGGCACTGACACGGGCCCGATCATTGTGCAGGCAGTGGTTCCGGTGTACGAAGACGATACGGAAGATTCCCTCGGAGCGAGAATTCTCACGCAGGAACATAAGATTTATCCCTTCGCGATTCGATCCTTTTTCGAGAATAAACTCGAAATCAAGGGAAGAAAGGTTCTGTTAAAAGAAAATCGAGGAATCGAACTTTTTGCCCATATCAACCCGGATGAGTGAGCGCGACCACGCTTCTTTCAGGAAACAGACAGAGGGACTCAATGAAATGTCTTTTAGATTCTCAGAGTACTTTTTCGACCACTCCGGACCTGAGGCATCGGGTGCAGATATTGATCTTTTTTACACTCCCGTTCACTCTCGCCCGGATTTTTTTTATATTCGCCTTGAACACTTTTCTGGTCTTATTGTTTGCGTGGGACACATTGTTGCCAAACATTGGCGCCTTCCCGCACACATCACACTTCGCCATCTCTTCCTCCCGATTAAAATATCAAAAACCTTATAGCACAGATTATTCCCTGTAGCAATCAGGAACATTTTCTCCACTCAAATGGCAATGCTCCCGGATGAGGCTCGGTCAGAAGAAAAATAACCTTCCCCATTCTCCAATCATCCGGGAATGGAAGCAATCGCATCAATTTCGAGGGAAACACCTGCCGGAAGTGCTGAAACCTGGACCGTGGCCCGTGCAGGAGGGACATTTCCAAAGAAGGTTTTGTACACCTCGTTCATTTCAGCAAAACAGTTTAAATCCACCATGTACACAGTGGTCTTCAAAACGTCGTCAAGGCTTCCCCCCGCATCTTCTAAGATACCCCGAAGATTATTCAGGACCATCTCGGTCTGCGACGCCACAGATCCTCCTACGACAGTCCCATTGGACGGGTCGATGGGAATCTGCCCTGAGAGGAAGAGTAGGTTTCCCGATTTTACAGCCTGTGAATAGGGCCCGATTGCCGCGGGTGCCCTGTCTGAGATAACCTCTTCTTTCATTCCATCCTCCCCTTCAACTCTTCATCCTGTCCACAGTGATTACGTTGTTGATCTTGGTTATCGATTTTATCACCTTCGTCAAGTGGGATACATTTTGGACGGCGATTTCGAAATCGCATACCGCCCTTTCATCCTTCGTGGTAACCACCATGGCTCTCCTGATATCCACATCCATGGCCGTGATAGCTTTTGATATGTTTGCAAGAAGTCCCGGTTTGTCCACGCACACAACCTTGATTTTAGCAGGACGGCTCGCCTTAGACCCCTCGTCCCACGTGACATCCACCTTTCTCGCTGGGTCTGCTTCCAGAATCTTCGAGCAATCGGCACCATGAATGGTTATTCCCCTCCCCCGTGTGACAAATCCCGTGATGGAATCTCCAGGGAGTGGATTGCAGCATTTTCCAAAACGGATAAGGACATCGTCCACTCCTTTCACTATAATTGGTGGGGATTCTTTCCCCGCCACCTTCCTTATAAAATCCCCCACATTGAGTTTTTTCTGTTTCTTTTTCTTCTCCTCTTTTCCCGCGGTTTCAGGAAATAGGTACCTCATCATTACCGACATCTGAGATCTTCCATAGGCAACAGAGGAGAAGTAATCATCTGATGATCTGTACTTCTGTTCCTTTAAAAAGGTTTGGAACCCTTCATTTTTCATGAGCTTGTGCATTGCAAGGCCCTGTTTCCTGATTGCTTTCTCTACGATCTGTTTCCCAAGTTCGAGGGACCTCTCCTTTTCCTGCAACCGTGTGTAGGCGCGGATCCTCGAAATCGCCTTGTTCGTCTTGACAAACTTGAGCCAGTCTTTAGACGGTTGATGGTTGGGATTGGTGATTATTTCGACCATATCCCCATTTTTCAGATGTTCCCTCAGAGGAACCATCTTTCCATTCACTTTTGCCCCCACACACTTGTTCCCCACTTCCGTATGGATCGCATATGCATAGTCAACAGGGGTAGAACCTCGTTTCAACTCTATTACATCTCCCTTTGGGCTAAAGACAAGCACCTCCTCGGGAAAGAGTTCCTCCTTCACCCCTGTGATAAATTCTGCGGGATCACTTGTATCCTTCTGAAGATCTACGATGTGCCTGAGCCAGTTGAAGGCTTTTTCCGACCGGACGTCTCCTTCCTCTTCATCTTTATATCTCCAGTGAGCGGCAACTCCCAGATCAGCAATTCTGTGCATCTCCTCGGTCCTGATCTGGATTTCCATCATTTCACCTTCCGGCCCTATCACAGTTGTATGAAGAGATTGATATCGGTTCGCCTTGGGCATAGCGATGTAATCTTTGAATCTTCCAGGGACAGGTTTCCACGAATTGTGGACAACGCCGAGTACTTCATAGCAATCACGTATCGTCCCCACGAGTATCCGGAAAGCGATGATGTCATACACATGGTTGAAATCTATATTTTGTTTCTCCATCTTTTTGAAAATACTGTACACATGCTTGATCCGTCCAGAAACCTCCGCTGAGATCCCGTAATCACCCACTTCTTTCTTCAGTATGTCGATCACCGTGTCGATGTACCGTTCACGGATTTTTACTTTTTCCTCGAGTTGCTTCGTAATCTCCCCGAACCTCACGGGGAAGAGATATTTGAGACATAGATCTTCCAGTTCCCCTTTCACGCCACCAATCCCGAGACGGTTTGCGATAGGCGCATAAATATCGAGAGTTTCCTTCGCAATATGGTATTGCCGTTCTGCAGAGAGATGTTTGAGGGTCCGCATATTATGAAGCCGGTCGGCAAGTTTCACGAGGATTACTCTGGGATCTCTCGCGATCGCAACGATCATCTTTCTGAAACTTTCAGCTTTCTGGCGTGCCGCATCGATAACGGTTACTCTGCTGATCTTCGAAACTCCATCCACGAGAAAAGCGACCTGCTCCCCGAAAAGTTCTTTTAATTGCTCGGGGGTTGTCACGGTATCCTCGATCACATCGTGAAGGAGCCCCGTCGCGATCGATTCTTCGTCTAGCTGCAGATCGGCGAGGATCCCCGCGACTTCCAGGGGATGGATGAGATAAGGTTCTCCCGATTTTCTAATCTGACCGTGGTGCACTTTGGCAGAGTAGACATATGCCTTATGAATAAGATCCAGATTCGCATCTGGATTGTAGGAGAGAACCTTATCGACAATGTCGGTGAGACGGATCATCGATTATCGCACAAAAGAGAATGGCTGTCTCCTTATTCAGAATCTTTCTCTACAAGACTGCCGGCAATTTCTCGGAGAGAGATGACGACGGGCTTTTCCTTCTTCCCTTCTTTTTTTATAAGGGGTTTTTCCCCAGATACAATTTTTTTCGCCCTTTTCGCAGCAAGCACCGCAAGCTCAAAGTGGCAGGGAACCTTTTCCAGACAATCCTCTACAGTAACTCTGGCCATATTTTCACCTCCGAAACTGGGAAATTATATTCTGAATGAATATCCTGTTCCTGTCAATCCTGTGGGATTGAGATGTCACGATCATCATCACATCCTCGATCGCCTTTTCCAGACGGCTGTTGATGACAAAATAGTCGTAAGACTGAAGTATATCAAGTTCTCTCCGTGCTTCGGAGATCCTCTCCTGGATCTCCTCTTCGTTTTCTCTCTGACGCGTTTTCAGCCGCCCATAGAGAGAATCAACCCCGGGGGGAAAGAGGGCAATCAGAACTGCTGTATCCATAATTTCTTTCACCTTCACTCCTCCCTGGACATCGATCTCCAGGAGAAGGTCCTTCCCCTCTTCAAGAGCGGTGTCCACCTTCTCTTTCGAGGTTCCATACCTGTTCCCGTATATTTCAGCCCACTCTATGAAGGCACCCTCACTTATCATGTTGCCGAAAGTTTCCCGGTCTACAAAATTGTAATCGATCCCTTCCTGCTCCCCCTCCTTCTTCTGTCTGGTGGTATATGACACGGCAAGTTCAAGGGAGGGAAGTTTCTTTGCAACCTTTCTGCACACGGTCGTCTTCCCCGTGCCTGAGGGAGCGCTTATCACAAAGAGATTTCCTCTTCTCTTCCCGGGGGAGTCACTCAATGTTCTGGACCTGTTCACGGATTTTTTCCAACTGGGCCTTTGCTTCAACAACCTTTGCTGAAATATCAGCACTCTGTGATTTAGAACTGATCGTATTAAACTCCCTGTTTAACTCCTGGAGAATGAAATCAAGTTTCCTCCCCTTTGAGCTTTCGTCCGACAGAACAGATGTGTGAAACTGGTCAATGTGCGACTCTATTCTCTTCAATTCCTCTGAAATATCCAATTTATCCGCCATCAGAGCGATCTCACCCGCGATCCTCCCGTCATCGATTTGTTCCTTCCTCAGAGACTCGGCAAACTCTTTGATCCTCTCGATGAGACGCTCCCCCATCGCTTTTCTGTGATCGCCCGACATCGCGGAAATCTCCTCCCTGAGTTTTCTCAAAGTTCCAATCCTCCGGGAAATGTCGTTTTCCATTGAGGTTCCTTCTTCACTCCTCATCTCAGATACCCCTTTCAGAGCATCTCTCAAAGAATCAATGATCATCCTCTGGACACCATCGTTTTCCTCTTCAACTTCTTCCAGAGAAACAGATCCATTCATGGAGAGAATATCCTGTACTTCGAGGTCTCCTTTCAGACCGTAGGATTCGTTAAGGAGCGAGACCAGTTCCATATATCCCTTGATAAATGAGTTATTGAGCTGGAGATTGAGCGCTTTTTCTCTCCTGTCTTTAATGAAAAAGGAGACATCTACCTTTCCCCTGCTCATACAATCCTTTACCATTTTCCTTACATTTCCTTCAATGAAGGAATATATCTGGGGAACCCTCACGTGTATTTCCAGGTACCTGTGGTTCAATGAGCGAACTTCAACCACTACCTCGAGTCCTTTGGCCGCTCTCGATCCCCTCCCAAAGCCTGTCATGCTAGTTAACATGAGGAAACTCCCTGTTGCTCATTTCCTTGTAGAGCCGATTCCTCACCTCACAGAAGAATGACGCGACTCCCTCCTTTCTTAAATCCGGGTAGGTCCAGGGCAGATTCGTAAACTGCTTCCCCACGTATCTGAAGGTAAGGTCTCCGTAGACCCCTTTCCCTATGTAGATCCTGTGAGAATAGTTTTTAAAAGTTGCGAGGACCACGTTTTCCAGGGTCACAATCCCGGGGTCAAGGTTTACTCTTCTCCTTCCTTTGATGGAGTAGCGATTCTCTAAGGTGAAGCAGATATGTTTTACCTCCACAAGAAATTCACGTCCGAAGGTTCCCTGAAAGACGAAAAAAATCCTCTTGAGACCAGTTCCCATCTCTTTCCCGTAGTACTCCGTCTGATCAAAAGGAAAACTCCTGGAACGCATCTCTAAAGGAACTATCCTCTCTTCCAGTTCCCCAGGGAGCTGTTCCTCAAGAATGGAAGAGGAAAAGATCATGCTGATAAACAGCTTACAGGGCATAGAGGCCCTCGGTTCGCTCATTAATAACCACCTTCATGAGGATCGGTAGCGTCTCACCGCAGATTCGAGTTTTTTCCGGGTGATAGGAGAAGTCCCCACTTCCTCTACCACGGCTGCTGCGGCAATATTCGAAAGAATGGCAGCTTCCTCGTAACTGCCTCCCCCAGCAAGGGATGCAGAGAATGTACTGATAACAGTATCTCCCGCTCCTGTTACATCGTATACCTCTTTCGCAATTGCGGGCACACTTATCGCCTTTTTCGCCCCTTTTATCACGAGGGTCATTCCTTCTTCTCCACGGGTGATGAGATCCCCCTTTGCCCCCGTTCTGGAGAGAA